>CAYOJU010000005.1:0-57175 GCA_964404355.1 uncultured Sideroxydans sp.
ACACCTGCCCGCCGCGCTTGAGTTCGCGCAGCACGGCTTCGCGGATGATGCCCTGGCTGAAACCGGCGACGAAGGTCTTGATCGACAAGCGGCGCTGCGGCGCGGTGGCGATCACCGAAAAATCGCGCAGCCCCTCCAGTGACATCGCCAGCGTGCGCGGGATTGGCGTGGCGGTGAGCGTGAGCACATCCACTTCGGCGCGCAACGCCTTGAGGCGTTCCTTCTGTTGCACGCCAAAGCGATGCTCTTCGTCGAGGATGACCAGGCCCAGGTTGTGGAACTTCACATCCTTCTGGATCAACTTGTGCGTGCCGATGACGATGTCCAGCTTGCCCTCGGTCAGGTCCTTCAGCGCCTGAGTGGTTTCCTTGGCGGAACGGAAGCGCGATAGCTCCGCGATCTTGATCGGCCAGTCGGCGAAACGGTTGGAGAAACTCTGGAAATGTTGCTCGGCCAGCAGCGTTGTGGGAACCAACACCGCGACTTGTTTTCCATCCATCACTGCAACAAAGGCGGCGCGCAACGCAACTTCGGTTTTGCCGAAACCAACATCGCCGCAGATGAGCCGGTCCATCGGCTTGCCGGATTGCAGGTCGAGCAGCACCGCCTCGATGGCGGCGGCCTGATCGGCGGTCTCCTCAAAACCGAATCCCGCGGAGAACGCTTCGTAGTCGTGATAAGTGAGCTTGAAGGCGTGGCCTTTGCGCGTGGCGCGCTGGGCGTAGATGTTAAGCAATTCTGCGGCGGTGTCGCGCACTTGTTGCATGGCGCGGCGCTTGGCCTTGTCCCAGGTGCCGGTTCCAAGTTTGTGCAGCGGCGCGGCCTCCGGAGAGCCACCGCTGTAGCGGCTGATGACGTGCAGTTGCGAGACGGGAACGTAGAGTTTGTCCTCGCCCGCATATTCCAGCAGCAGGAATTCGTTCTCGCCTTCGCCGAGATCGAGGTTCACCAGTCCCCGGTAGCGCGCGATGCCGTGTTGCTCGTGCACCACCGGGTCGCCCGGCTTGAGCTCGGACAGGTCGCGCAGCATGCCTTCCACGTTGCTCTTCTTTGCGGCGCGGGCGGCACGGCTTCTGGGCTGCGCGGCATACAGTTCGGTTTCGGTGACAATGGCGAGTTTCTCATCCGGCAGGGCGAAGCCGATCTGGATGGGGCCGACGCCGAGCATGAACTTGTCTTTGCTGGCGAGGAACGATGCAAAGTCTTCGCACACGGCGGGCAAGAGACCGTATTCCTTGAGGTAGCCGGACATGATCTCGCGGCGGCCCAGACTGTCGGCGAGCAGCAGTACGCGGCCGGTGTAGATCTGCAGGAAGTTCTGGAAGGCGTGGGTGGGGACTTCGGCTTTGCGGTCTACGGCGATGGGGGGGATGGGGGATGTGGGGCAGGGGGTGACATTTTTTGAGTTAACCCCAACCCCCTCTAACTCCCCCTTGTCAGGGGGAGAACCAGGCTCCTCCCCTGACAAGGGGAGGTTGGGAGGGGTTGGTTTTTGCAGTATGTCCACCCGAGCAAACTCTTTCGCCCTGATAAAAAACTGCTCCCCATCCAGAAACAACTCCTTCGTTTCCAGCAACGGCCGCTGCGGATCGCCGCGCAGCAGGTTGTAGCGCGAAGCGGCATCCTTGCCGAACGTGGCGATAGCCTCGTCCACGTTGTGATGCAGGCACAGCGTGGCGTTTTTGGGCAGGTAGTCGAGCAGTGTTGCGGTCTGCTCGAAGAACAGCGGCAGGTAATACTCAATGCCGGCCGGGGCAATACCCTTGCTTACGTCCTTGTAGATGCGCGATCTGGACGGATCACCCTCGAAGCGGTCGCGGAAGTTCTGGCGGAAGGTGGCTTGTCCCTTGTCGTCCATGGGGAATTCGCGCGCGGGCAGCAGGCGGATCTCCGGCACCGGATACAGGGTGCGCTGGGTGTCCACGTCGAAAGTGGCGATGGTCTCGATCTCGTCGTCAAACAGGTCGATGCGGTAGGGCAACAGGCTGCCCATGGCAAACAGGTCAATGATGCCGCCACGCACACAGTATTCGCCGGGGGTGAGTACCTGCTGCACGTGATTGTAGCCGGCCAGCGTCATTTGCTGGCGGAAGGCATCAAGGTCGAGGGTTTCGCCGCGTTTCAGGAAGAAGGTGTAGGCCGCCAGATAAGACACCGGCGGCAGCGGGTAGAGCGCGGTGGTGATAGGCACCACGACCACATCGCAGGCGTTGGTGCGGATATGGTGCAGCGTGGCCAGGCGCTCCGAGATCAGGTCCTGGTGCGGCGAAAAGTGGTCGTAGGGCAGGGTTTCCCAGTCGGGCAGCAGGTGCACGCGCAGTTTTGGATCGAAGAACGGGATTTCTTCAACCAGCCGCTGTGCTTCCAGCGCATTGGCGGCGATGACGACCAACGGAGCATGTTGCGGCGCGTATTGCGCCAGCGCCAAGGCGTCCGACGAGCCTTGCAGGTTCGTATAGCGCGGGCGGGAATTTTTTGAGGCGAACAACATGGAAACAAGCCTGAAACAAAGGCGCGCATTATAAGCCACCCGGCCCGCATTCCTGTTTTACAATTCGGTTATGTCTGAATTCCACGCTTTAGTCCCCGCCGCCGGTTTCGGCGCCCGCATGGGTATCGAATTGCCCAAGCAATATCTTGACCTGGCCGGCCAGCCCATGATCTGGCATGCGATTTCCACTTTGTGCGCCTGTCCCGACATCAAAACCGTATTTGTGGTGCTGGCGCCGGGCGATGAATACTTCGCGCGTTACGACTGGTCGCACTGCGAGGGCAAACTGGTTACTCTGTATTGCGGCGGTGCGACACGGGCGGAAAGCGTGGCGAACGGCCTGCTGGTTTCGCAACTGGAAGGCGACGATTGGGTGCTGGTGCACGATGCGGCGCGGCCGTGCCTGACGCAGTCGCTCGTGACCAAGATGATCGCCGAATTGCGCGACGACCCGGTGGGCGGCATCCTTGCCGTGCCGGTGGCGGATACGCTGAAGCGCGCCGATGCCCAGCAGCGCATCGCCTGCACCGAGCCGCGCGAAGGATTGTGGCAGGCGCAAACACCGCAGATGTTTCGCGCCGGGCTGCTGTCGGAAGGACTGGCCCGCTGCAGCACCGTTACCGACGAAGCTTCGGCCATCGAGGCGCTGGGTTTGCAGCCTAAGCTGGTAGCGAGCGATAGCAGCAATTTCAAGGTGACGTATCCGCAGGATATTGTGCTGGCGGAGTTGTTGTTGAAAGCTGGTAGCTTGTAGTCTGTAGCGGGTAGCGAAATGGACTTTGGCTACAAGCTACATGCTACTGGCAACAAGCTCAAAGGAAAACAAAATGAGAATCGGACAAGGCTTTGATGTTCATCAGCTGGTTGCAGGCCGCAAGCTGATTATTGGAGGAGTAGATATTCCATACGGCAAAGGCCTGCTTGGTCATTCCGATGCGGATGTGCTGTTGCATGCGATTTGCGATGCGATTTTGGGTGCTGCGGCGCTGGGCGACATTGGCAAGCATTTTTCCGATGCCGACCCTAAATACAAGGATATCGACAGTCGCGTCTTGCTGCGCGTGGTGGCGGAAAAGATCAAGGAATCGGGATTCCGCGTCGGCAACGTGGACGCCACCATCATCGCGCAGGCACCGAAAATGGCTCCGCACATTCCGCAGATGATCGCCAATATCGCCACGGATCTCGGCATCGAAGCCAACGCAGTGAACGTGAAAGCAACCACCACCGAGCAACTCGGTTACACCGGGCGCGGAGAAGGCATTGCGGCACAGGCGGTAGCACTATTGCTGGTCTGATGAAAATAATCGCTGTAGAAACTTCCACCGAATATTGTTCCGTTGCGCTGTGGCAAGACGGCGCGGTGAGTGAGCGCTGCGAGTTGGTCGGGCAGAAGCATTCCGAAGTGTTAATGGCGATGCTGGATGCTGTGTTGCAGGACGCGGGATACAGGATTCAGGATATGGATGGTATTGCGTTCGGCAAAGGTCCCGGATCCTTCACCGGCGTACGCATTGCCTGTGGTGTGGCGCAGGGGTTGGCGCTGGGGGCCGATGTTCCAGTGGTCGGCGTGTGCACGCTGGAGGCAGTGGCCGAAACCAGCGGCAGGGAAAAAGTGATCGCCGCATTGGATGCGCGCATGGATGAGTTGTATCTGGCTGTGTACGAAAAACGCGCTGGCGCATGGCATGCGGTGATCGAACCTTGCTTGTGCAAGGCCGAAATGGCGCCCTTGCTTGAGGGGAGCTGGTGCGGGGCCGGGAACGGCTTTTCCGTGCAGGGCGCTGCCCTGCAAACCAGATATGACGGGCATCTTCAGGCAGATTGCCTGGATAGTTCCGTATTTCCGCGTGCTTCGGCAATCGCCGTATTGGGTGCCGCACAATTCGCGCAAGGCAAAGGTGTGGATGCCGCATTGGCGTTGCCGCTCTATCTGCGCGACAAGGTGGCGTTGAAAACCAGCGAACGTACAAAATGATCCTTCGCGACATGACCGAAGCCGATCTGGATGCCGTGCTGGGCATCGAGCGCGAGGTGCATACTCATCCGTGGACGCGCGGGAATTTCAGCGATGCGCTGCATGGCAAGTATCAGTGCAAGGTGTATGAGTCCGAACAAGGCATGCTCGGCTATGCGGTGCTGATGCTGGCGGTAGACGAAGCTGAATTGCTGGATATCGCGATCGCGGCAAAACAGCAACGGCATGGCTGGGGGCACAGGCTGCTTGAGGAAATGATGGTGCTGGCGCGCCGGAATGATATGCGCCGCATGGTGCTGGAAGTGCGCGCGTCCAATATGGCGGCGATAGGCCTTTATAAAGGCATGGGCTTTACGGATATCGGATTGCGCCGCGATTACTATCCGGCGGAAAATGGAAGAGAAGATGCAATTCTGATGGAGCGGGAACTATGAACATTCGAGATGAAAATGTCCTGCGCGAACTCAATCTATATCCCTTGTGGGTACGACGCGACACGTCTGCGGCCGATGCACCCGAAGTATCGGCGCCGGCAGGAGAAGTGCCGCTGGCTGCCGAAGTTGCAATCAAACCCGCGCCGCGTCAATCCGAATCAGGCTCGACCTCAACACTGAACTGGCCCGAACTCAAACAGACCGTGCATGACTGCACTGCCTGCAAGCTACGTGCAGGCTGCACGCAAACGGTATTCGGCGTGGGCGACGAAAAGGCGGAATGGCTGTTCGTTGGCGAAGGGCCGGGCGCGGACGAAGATGTGCAAGGCGAGCCGTTCGTGGGTCAGGCGGGCAAGCTGCTCGACAACATGCTGGCGGCGATCAAGCTGAAGCGAGGCAAGAATGTATACATCGCCAACATCGTCAAGTGCCGTCCGCCCAACAATCGTACACCGGAGCCGGACGAGATCGCCAACTGCATGCCATATCTGCAGCAGCAGATCGCGCTGATCAAGCCCAAGCTCATCGTTGCATTGGGCAAGACCGCGGCAACTTCTCTGCTGGGGCGCGATGCCACGCTCGGCTCGTTACGCGGCACGTTGCATGATTATCACGGAACGCCGCTTATAGTGACCTATCACCCAGCTTACCTCCTGCGCAGTCCCGCCGAAAAAGCCAAGGCGTGGCAGGACTTGTGTTTTGCAGTGCAGAGGATGTCCGAATGAAGTTCGGTATCGGCCTTTCCACTCGCATCACCTTCGGGGTGTTGCTGCTGCTGGTGGCCGGTGTGTTGCTGTGGGTCGATTACCAAAACAATCGGTTGCACGATTCCTACATGAGCGAGCGCAGCGGCGATCTTGAGGCGGCGCTGCGCGTCGATCAACTGCGCCTGAGCCAGAATATCGAAACGTTGCGCAAGGATGTGTTGTTCCTTGCCAATACACCGCCGGTTTCGGGCATTGTGCGGGCCGGCATGAACAACGGGGTCGATCCGCGCGACAAGACTTCCACTATCGTCTGGGAAGTGCAATTGCAGGAAGTCTTTGCCGCATTCATGCGCGCGCACCCGGACTACTATCAGGCACGCTTTGTAGGTGCGGAGGGGGAGGGGCTGGAACTGGTTCGCGTTGACAACCGCGATGGCCGTATTGAGGCGGTGTCGCGCGAAGCACTGCAGGCACAAGGCGACCAGGACTATTTCAGGGCCGGGCTGATCCTGACGGCCGGGCGCGTGCATCTTTCCGAATTCACGCTCAATCAGGAACACGGCAAGATCGAAGAGCCGTATCGTCCCACGTTGCGTGCAGTCACCACGGTGTTTGATGCAAGCGGGCGTGTTTTCGGGATGGTGGTGATCAACAAGGACGTGCGCCCGTTGTTCTCTTCTTCCCTGGCGGGGCTGCCGCACGGTGTACTGGGCTATATCGCCGATCAGCGCGGAAATTATCTGTCCCATCCGGATGACAAGCACGCATTCGCCTTCGAGTTCGGCAGCAACGAAACGATCACCGGCGATTTCCCCTCGCTCAAACCGATGTTCGAGGCGCAGACGGGGCGAAACGAGATGCCGTTCCATGCAGTGAGGGACGGAATGAAAGGCTATCTGGCGGCGGAACGGGTGTTTTTCGATGCCAGCGATCCGTCGCGTTATTTGCTGCTGGCCTATTTCATTCCCGCGCAGATGGTGGACAAACAGGCGGCCGGTATTCCCCTGCCGGGTTTCTTGGATATTGTGATTGTGATGGTGCTGGTTGGTATTGCATTCATGCTGATGCTGCGCCATACCTTCTCCCCGCTTAAACGCATCACCGCCGAGGCACGCGAAATCGCGGCGGGAAACCGGCCGAGTCGTATGAAGGAAAAGGGAGGCGGTGAAGTCGGTGAGCTCACCGGCGCGTTCAATATCATGCTGGACAAATTGTCGGACAGCGACCTGATCGGAAAAGAAAACGCATTCCGCAAGGAGCTGATCGAATCGCTGCCCGGGATTTTCTACATGATCGATGCGCAAGGGCATTTCCTGATGTGGAACCGCAACCTTGAACAGGTGCTGCAGCGCAAATCGGGGGAGTTGTCTATCAGCCACCCGCTGGAATTTTTTGAGGGTGAGGATAAAACCCAGATCGAAAACGCGATCCGTCGGGTGTTTGAAAAGGGCGAGGCGGAACTGAACGCGTGGCTGCTGGCGAAGGATGGAAGCAAAACCTTTTACCGTCTTAACGGCAGGCGCATCCAGTGTGATGGAAAGCCGGTGCTGGTCGGCCTGGGGATCGATATCTCATCGCACGTGCAGGCTGAATCGGTACTGAAACGGCACAAGGCAATGGTCGAGATCGCGCATGACGGGTACTGGCTGGCGGATATCCAGGGCCGACTGCTGGAAGCCAATCAGGCCTATGCCAATATATCGGGCTATTCGCTGAAAGAATTGACCGGGATGCACATCAGCCAACTGGAGGCAAAGGAGAAATCGCCGCAAGAGGTGAATGCGCATATTGCCAGGATCATCGAGCAGGGTTTTGACGTGTTTGAAACCCGCCATCGCCACAAGGACGGTCATGAAATCGATATCGAAGTGTCTGTCACCCTGATGCGCGATACACAGCAACTGGTTGCATTTTGCCGCGATATTTCGGCGCGCAAACGCAGCGAAGAAGCATTGCGAGTGGCGGCGACCGTTTTCGAGACGCACGACGCCATTCTTATCACCGATGCGCAGGCCAACATCATTCGCGTCAATCGCGCATTCAGCGAAATTACCGGCTATGCCGCCGAAGAAGTGCTCGGTAAGAATCCGCGCGTCATGAGTTCGGGGCGGCAGGACAAAGCCTTCTATGAGGCGATGTGGCGGCAGATGCTGGAAACAGGCTGCTGGGCGGGCGAAATATGGGACCGGCGCAAGAACGGCGAGATCTATCCGAAGTGGTTGACTATCACCGCCGTGAAGAACGAATGCAACGAAATCACGCAGTACGTGGCTATCTTCAGCGATATCACGGTGCGCAAGCAGGAAGAGGATCTGATACGCAGCATGGCCTTCTATGACGCGCTGACAAAATTGCCCAACCGGCGGCTGTTCCTGGAACGTTTGCAGACCGCGCTGGCGGCTTCGGAACGTTACCGTGATTACGGTGCAATCCTGTTCATCGATCTGGATCGTTTCAAGGTATTGAATGATACGCATGGGCACGAATATGGCGATCTGTTGCTGGTGGAGCTGGCGGCCCGCATCAAATCCTGCGTGCGCGAGATCGACACGGTGGCCCGCCTGGGCGGGGATGAGTTTGTGGTGTTGCTGGAGAGCACCAGCAGCGAGCGCGAAGACGCGGCTCACAATGCAGGACTGGTGGCGGAAAAGATACGCGAGGCCTTGTCGCGACCCTACCAGCTCAAGGAGCACGAGCATTATAGTTCGCCCAGTATCGGTATCAGCCTGTATCACGCGAATGAAGTTTCCATGGATATGCTGCTCAAACATGCCGATGCGGCCATGTATCTATCCAAGGAAGAAGGGGGTAATTCCGTGCGTTTTTACGAGGCTGAATTACAGGAAAAATGGCAATCTGGAACACTCAGGCAATCCGGAGTGATTGTCGGATAGCTGGCCGGTATAGCAGGAAGAATGGTCTTTTGGACTTATAATGTGCCGAATTTCTTGAACTGCCTTAAACCTGAAAACCGCAGTTGAACGCTCCATTTATTTCGCAAGCAAATGAACAGAAGAGAATATCGTTTTCTATCCACGCTCCCCCATTGGGAGAGTCGCTACGAAGCGTATTGCACATTCCTCGCGGCGCATTGCGGTGTTGCTCCGCCTCGGAATGGATCGACCATTCCTCGTTGCACCCGCAAGGGGCAGGCCGTGGCTGTAAAGCCGCTAAAGCAGCAACATCCACGCTCTCGCGCCTTGCCCTGCACCGCGATGAACGCACACTACACTTCGTCCAACTACGGTTTCCAGGTTAAATGAAAAAAAGAACTGACGCAATCAAAGTACTTGTGGTGGAAGACAGCAAGGTCACCCTGAAAGTACTGTGCAATTTTCTCGAACGCATGGACATCAAGAAGCCGTTGACCGCCGAGACCGGTGCCGCGGCCATCGAGCTGTATCGCAAGGAACGCCCGGATATCATCCTGCTCGATGCACAATTGCCCGACATCGACGGCTTCGAGATTGCCGAAAAGATTCGTGCTTCGGAACATGACGACGACTGGACGGCGATCATTTTCCTTACCAGTATGACCAAGGACGAAGACCTTGCGCGCGGCATCCAGGTCGGCGGCGATGATTACCTGATGAAGCCGGTGAGCGAAGTAGTGTTGCAGGCCAAGGTGCGTGCCATGCAACGCCTGGTGGAAATGCAACGCTCGCTGGTGGAGGTCTCGCATCAATTGAATGCGGCCAACAAGGAACTGCAGCGCCTTTCTACCACCGACGGACTGACCGGCATTCCCAACCGCCGCATGTTTGATGAATTGTCCGTCCGCGAGTGGCGGCGTTGCGAACGCATGAAAAAGCCCATTGCGCTGGTCATGCTTGATATCGACAACTTCAAACTGTTCAACGATGTATACGGACACCAGGCCGGGGATGATTGTCTGCGCGCCGTGGCAGAGCAGGTGGCGCGCGCCGCGCCGCGTGCTGCCGACCTGGCGGCGCGTTATGGCGGTGAAGAATTCGTGCTGGTGCTGGGCGAGACCGATGCCGACGGGGCGCGCTGGGTGGCGGAGAACGTGCGCCAGCATGTGAACGAACTCGGCATACCGCATGCCACGCCGTCGCGGCGCGTCACCATCAGTTGCGGGGTGGCTTCCGCCATGCCGCGCAGTGGCCTGTCACTGGATGTGCTGCTGAGGTCGGCCGATCATGCTCTGTATGAAGCCAAGGCTGCCGGGCGGGACCTGGTGGTTGTGGGCAAGTACGGAAATATCTCGCAGTAGTTTCAACAGTCAGTTAACGCGTGTGATCGGCCCAGTTGTTGGGCGTTTCGTACAGGCGCACGCGCTCCAGCCGCAGATGGTTGCCGTAGTTGTCGCGGTAGGCATCCAGCAGCAAATCAAACGCAACCTTCGCCAGATTTTCCGCCGTCGGGATTACATCCAGCACCACCGTCTTGTGTCCGGGCAGGGAGTTCAGGAAATCCAGCACCGCCTTGTCGCCGCGATACACCAGGAACGCGTGATCCCATGCATCGACCACGCGCGCTTTGGCAATGTGTTTCACATCCGAGAAATCCATCACCATGCCCTGTTCTGAAATACCCTCGGTGGTAATGACATCGCCCGATAGCGTGATCTCAATGGTGTAGCGATGGCCGTGCAGGTGTTTGCACTGGCTGTTGTGGTTGGGAATGCGGTGTCCGGCATCGAATTCCAGGCGGCGGGTGATTTGCATGGTGATTAGCTTCAGTTGAATTGGCGCAGTTTCCAGGATTATAGCTTGAAGGCGCGCACTGCATTCCTGAAAGCGGCCAAGCCGTCTTTTTCAGGTTCGCCGCCATAACGCAGGGAAGCATAGCGCGCGGCAATGTCGTAGATATCCGCTGCAAGGTCGGGACGCGCGGCGGCGATGCGATCAGCATAATCCATGGCCCCTTCGTGCGGTGCGCGCGGCCAACCGGCTTTGCCCAGTTTGCGGCAGATCTTCAGCCATGCGGCCTGCACCGCATCGGTTTGCCGCACGACCAGGCGTCGCAGCATGACAAGGGTGAATAGGCCCACCAGCAACGAGACGCCGGCCAGCATGTTGAGGGCCAGTTTTTGCCAAGTGACATCCTCCATGCCCAGGCGGGTAAGGAAAGCGAACTGGCGCTCGGTATCGTAGCCCAGCACCCATTGGTTCCACTGGTTGGTCAGCGCATCGAGGTTGAAGCGCAGTTTGAGCAGCAAAGGTGATTGCGTGCGGATCAGGAAAGGCAGTACGGTGTTATCCGGCAGGGCTGCGTTCAGGCCGCTTTGTATGCGCGCCGGGGAAATGGCCGCGGTTGGATCGATGCGTACCCAGCCCTGGTCGTGCAACCAGACTTCCGCCCATGCATGCGCATCGGATTGGCGCAGGATGTAATAACCGCCGAGGTCGTTATATTCGCCGCCCTGGTAACCGGTCACCACGCGCGCCGGAATGCCGGCCGCCCGCATCAGCACGACAAAGCTACCGGCGTAGTGCTCGCAGAAACCTTTCCTGATGGTGAACAGGAATTCATCCACGCTATTCAACCCGAGCAGCGGCGGTTCCAGCGTGTATTCGAAAGCGTTCTGGCTGTAATAGGCGAGCGCTTTGCTGATCAGCGCGGTATCGGTATCGCTGCCCGCACGCCATTCTGCAGCCAGCCGCCGGGTTTGCGGGTTGTATCCTTGCGGCAGGGCGAGGGCGCGTTGCAGTTGTTGCGGTGGCTCGTCGAGATTGGCGCGATAAGCAAGAAATGAGGTCGCGTTATAGCGGGTGCGAGCGACCACCGGCTCACGGCTGAGTAACTGGAAATCCGGCGCGAGATCGGCCGGGATGGAAAGTTTTTCCGGCATGTCCAGCGCGAACAGCCAGCGTTTGTTGTGCGGTTCCAGCGTGACTGTGTAGTTTGCCGGCGTGTTTGTTTCAGTGAGCATGGGGCGTTGCAGGGTGGCGTTGCGTCCGCGTGACCAGGTCGTGCCGTCGTAATTCCACAATACCGGCCCGCGCCAGTACATTTGTTCGCGTGAAGGTACTTTGTCGTTGAAAGTGACACGGAATGCCACGGCATCGGAGAGCGACAGTTTGCTCATGGTGCCCGGTGCCATGGTGTCGGACAAGCCGCTGCTGGCATAGGCATCCTGCGGCATACCCCACAGCGGTCCCTGCACACGCGGGAACAGCACAAAAATGATGAGCGACAGCGGAATGGCTTGCAACAGCAAGATGACGGCAATACGCAGGCGCGGTTTGAGCGCGAGTGTTCCCGTTTGCATATGCACCCAGGTTGCCATGATCACCAGCAGGGTGAACAGCATGTACAGCGCGGTGGGGATGCTCTGCGAGTAGAAAAAATTGGTGATGATGATGAAGCAGGACAAATAGACCAGTATCGTTGCATCGCGCACCGTGCGCAGCTCCAGCAACTTGAGTGTGACGAGCAGGACCAGCAAAGTGACGCCGACCTCGCGTCCGAACAGGGAACGGAAAGCGATGGCGATGGCCAGCACGCAGGCGACGGTGATGCCGAGCAGAAGCCAACGCGCGGGCAGCGGGTTGCCGCTGTACGTGAGATAGGCGCGCCAGGCCAGCAACGACACGCATACCGTGCTCACCCATAACGGCAGGTGCGCGGCATGGGGTGCACTGACCAGCAGGATGCAGGCGATGAGGCCAAAAACAAGCGGAGAGCCGAGCGGGGCGGTGATCTTCATAATTGAGCCATTCCAAATAACGCCAGCGCACGCAGGCATTCTGCACGGTGCGTGTTTCCTTGCGCGGGTTGCAACTCGCTGCCGGGCGTTCTTAATCCGTAGCGCATTCCCTTCAGTTCGGCGTCCAGTACCCAGCGCGTGAGCAGTTCCAGTTTGCGCTCCTGCGCGATATTGGGCAGGAGCGACCAGTCCAGCCAGAGTGTGTGTCCTTGCGGGGCGGAGAACTGTTTGACCTGCAAACCCTGTTCGCGTGCCAATGCTTTCCAGGCGATGCGCGGCATGGCATCACCCACCACGTAATTGCGCAGGCCGGAAAAATCCTCGTCGCCGGGCGCCGACACCTTGCCTGCGCCGTCTTCAGCGGCAGCGGGCGGCAGGGGCTGCGATGGAGCCGGTTTGGGGTAGACCAGACCGCGCACATCGAAATGAATGTACGACCACGCATGGAACAGGCCGAGCGGAAAGCGGGTGTACAGCGTCAGCCGCCCACTATCCAGCCAGCCGCGCTGAAGGGCGGGAATGGCGAACTCGACCGGCGTTGAACGCTGCGCAGGCAAGTCAAACACGATGTGATGCCCGTCGTCATCGTGCAGATGGAGCTGGTAACGTTCCATCCGGCCGGGATTGTTGAAATGGAAAACGAACTTTGCCTGGCCTCCTGCAAACACCGGTTCGACATAGCCAGCGCGGATTTCCAGCTGTGCCATATTACGGAAAGCATGCAGCATGGTCATGCCGCCCGTCGTGGTGAGCAGGAAGGTAAGCACGTAACCCAGGCTCAGGTTGTAATTGATGTCTCCCAGCAGCATCAGCACCAGCACAAAGGCAAAGCCGAATCCCTGGCGGGAAGGGAGGATGTAAATGCGGCGCTGGTTGAGCACCACCGTGCCCGTTTCGACGGTACGGCGGAATGCCCAGTTACGGAATTGTTGTCTGAAGGCGGCTAACACGATGGGGTTTGTCGAATGCGAAGGAGATGCCGGTCAGATACCTGACTCGAAGGTTTATTTGGACACGTCATGGGATTCAATTGCGCGTTGTTGCCAAACCTGGTGCGCCGACAAGCTCGTTCCGAATCCCGCGCCTACCAACAGATCTCGCCAGTCAACGTTGGCCATTGAAACCGACGCTTTGATTTTGTCCAAATTCCAATCTGAGCCGCGTATGGCCGCCAATTGCACCCGGTCAACAAGTTCGTCCCACTCGGGTGTACGGCCTATCCCGGGCAAGTTATCGGAGCACTGTTGGGATAACAGATCAATTATTTCCTGTTGATGCGATATCGGGCAACAACGGGTAACCAGTTCATGGGTTAATTTGCCGAGCATATGGTTTTTTCTACGGCCTCATTACGGAATCGCACAGTCCCGCGGGCAAGTCTGTCGCCACCGGAGGTTTGCTCATTTTGCACCCTTTGCAGGCGGAGGCAAGCAACGACCTGTATTTCTGCCCAGGGTATTCGAAGGAACTTACTTGTTTTTCTCTGCGAGCAATAAAGCTTGCACGATTTCGCATACCAGGTCTTTGTGTTTGGCCGAGAGGCGCTGGTAATCTTCCGGCAAGGTTGCGCTGGCGTCTTCGCCATAGGTGCTGCGCTCTTCCTCGGCTTTCAGCACCGTTGCATTCTTTTCATTTTCCCCATAGTGCAGCCAATGTGGTGAAGCTTTCAGCCATTTCGCCAGGGTGCGGATCTTGTCGCCAGCCGGAATGGATTCGCCATCTATCCATTTGCGCACGGCTTGCACGGTCACTGGCTTGCCCGGGTGCCGCCGGTTGAATTCGCGGGCAACATGGGTCGGGCTGGCGGTGCCGATTTCCGCTTCGCTGAGCAAGCGCGTCAGACGCTTGCCAAAGGCTACCTTCTCATTCATCAGGCTCATGACAAAAAATTACCATCCGAATGGTAACTAACAGTTGCTTTATGCAGTAACTGGTAGTAGATTTTCGAAAATGCTCGGCCCGTCAGGTATGCAAGGGGGAAACGCATGAAATACAACTGTTTGTTCAAATACGCCGCCGTAAAATCGGTAACTGGACGAAAAGCGAGGTGGATAGTCATGTCGCAAAAGGCCGGAAATTCCAATGAGATATTTCGTTTTCCTATCGAAGGAAGGGTCACAAGGCTCATGGTGGGGGAGTTAAGGGAGGCTATTTTGCCCGTCGTTGTCCTTGCCGATGAAATCGAGATTGAAATCGATCTGCTGCATGTTACCGAGATCGACTTCGGCGGATTGTCATTCTTGGTGGAAATGAAGCTGACAGCGATTTCGCTTGGCAAGACGTTACGGTTCATCGGGTATAGCAAGCAGATCGCCGAAATTCTGGGGATATCGGGTTTGACGGATTTTTTCAGTGTCCAGCAATTCAACAAGGAAAGCATTCTGCAGAAGCTGGGGCAAGTTCCCGATTATATGAGCGAGCGTGACTAGATCGCCTGTCAGGGAATAGCCACCGCCTCGATCAATTCGCGTGCAAGCCTGTCGCCATCGGAAGTCTGCACATCCTGCACGCTTTGCAGGCGGTGACTGGCAACTCCCGGCAATACGGCCTGGATGTCTTCGGGGATGGCGGCATTACGTCCGTCAAGCAGCGCCCAGGCGCGTGCGGCGGCGAGCAGCGAAAGTCCGGCACGCGGTGACAGGCCGTGCACATAACGCGCCGATTCGCGCGTGTGGCGAAGGATGGCTTGCACGTAATCGAGCAGGGCGGGGGAGACGAATACCTGTCGTGCTTGCTGCTGCAGATCCATTAGTTCTGCGGTTTCCATTTGCGGGGTGAGCTTGGCAATAAGGTCGCGCCTGTCTACACCGGAGAGCAGGCCGCGTTCAGCCTGGGCATCCGGATAGCCAAGCTGGATGCGCATCAGGAAGCGGTCGAGTTGCGATTCCGGCAACGGGAAAGTGCCGATCTGGTTTGTCGGGTTCTGTGTGGCGATCACGAAGAATGGCACCGGCAACTGGCGCGTTTCGCCCTCGCTGGTGACCTGGTGTTCTTCCATGGCTTCCAACAAGGCGCTCTGGGTCTTGGGCGTGGCACGGTTCACTTCGTCGGCCAGGATCATTTGCGCGAAGATCGGCCCCGCATGGAACTTGAATTCACTCGTATCGCGCTGGTAGATGGAGACGCCGAGGATGTCGGCGGGCAGCATGTCGCTGGTGAACTGGATGCGCTGGAATTGCAGGCCCAATGTCTTGGCCAGTGCATGCGCCAGCATGGTCTTGCCCACACCGGGCAAATCTTCGATGAGCATGTGCCCGCGGGCCAGCAGGCAAGTGAGCGCCAGCCTGATCTGGCGCGGTTTGCCGAGGATAACTTGTTCGGTCTGGGCGATGACGGCGTGCAATGGGTGGGGCATGCGTTTTCCTTATATCAGGACCGCCGCGATGACATGACGGTCTTCGGCGACGAGGATGTTGTAGGTGCGGCAAGCGGCGGGTGTATCCATGAATTCGATGCCGATGCGGGCCTGAATGAGTGCGCGGTAGAGTTCGGGGCGGGCGAATTGCTGTTTTGTGCCGGTGCCCAGCAGCAGTACATCCGGTTTTAATTCAAGGAAGTACTCAAAGTGCGAAGCGTCCAGGCTGGCGAAATCCCTGGCGGGCCAGTCGGTGCGCACTTGTCCGGCCATCACCACCACGGGTTGCTGGAAGTGCCTGCCGTTGATGGCGACATAACCCGCGCCGTGCCCGGTGAATAAATTCTGGTTTGTGGTGCTATTCGGATGCAGTGCCAAATCGAGGTCTCCATTTGCGGCGGGTAGCGGCGGCGCGGTAGAATCGCGCCTTTGCAACGCCTTGTCTGTATGCGGTGGATTCTACCATTCGCGCCAGTCTGGCAGATTAGGAAGCACTCAAGTGAAATCCGAAAAAGATATCTCCTCTCCCAAGCCGGTTTTGAAGTCGACCAAGCTGGCCAACGTTTGCTACGACATTCGCGGCCCCGTGATGGCGCGTTCCAAGCAGATGGAAGAGGAAGGACAGCGCATCATCAAGCTGAATATTGGCAATCTGGCGCCGTTCGGTTTCGACGCGCCGGAAGAAGTGCAGCAGGACGTGATCCTCAACCTGCCGAATTCGTCAGGCTATTCCGATTCCAAGGGCTTGTTCGCCGCGCGCAAGGCGATCATGCATTACACCCAGCTGAAGAAAATCCAGGGCGTCACCATTGACGACATTTTTATCGGCAATGGCGCGTCCGAACTCATCGTCATGTGCATGCAGGGCCTGCTCAATCCGGGCGATGAAGTGCTGGTGCCCGCGCCCGACTATCCGCTGTGGACCGCCGCAGTTGCCTTGGCGACCGGTACGCCGCGCCATTACGTCTGCGACGAGGCCAACGACTGGAATCCCGACCTCAAGGATATGCGCAGCAAGATCACGCCCAATACCAAGGCGATCGTTGTCATCAACCCCAACAATCCTACAGGAGCGGTGTATTCCGACGAGATCCTGAAAGAGATCATCCAGATCGCGCGCGAACACAGCCTCATCATTTTCGCTGACGAAATCTACGACAAAGTGCTGTACGACGGCGTGACGCATACCTCCATTGCTTCGCTGGCGGACGATGTGCTGTTCTGTACACTTAACGGTCTGTCCAAGAACTACCGCGCCTGCGGCTATCGCTCCGGCTGGATGGTTGTCTCCGGCGCGAAAAAGAATGCTCAGGATTATCTGGACGGTCTGAATATCCTTGCCTCGATGCGCCTGTGTTCCAACGTGCCGGGGCAGTACGCCATCCAGACCGCGCTTGGCGGCTACCAGAGCATCAACGACCTGGTCGCTCCCGGCGGACGTTTGTACAGGCAACGTGAGCTCGCCTACAACTTGCTCACCGCCATTCCTGGTGTGACCTGCGTCAAGCCCAAGGCCGCGCTGTACATGTTCCCCAAGCTCGACCACAAGATGTATCCGATCAAGGACGACCAGAAGTTCATTCTTGAATTGCTGGAGGCGGAGAAGGTGCTGATCGTGCAAGGCAGCGGTTTCAACTGGAAACATCCGGACCACTTCCGTATCGTGTTCCTGCCCAACTCGGACGATCTGACCGAAGCCATAGCCCGTATCGCGCGCTTCCTGGAACACTATCGCAAGCAACACGGTACGGATAAATAACCAGCTCGTAGCTGGTAGCTAGTTGCAGGTAGCCAAACCTGCTTTGCTACAAGCTACCAGCTACAGGCTACAAGCAAGGAGTATTTTAAGAATGAAACCAATCAACGTAGGACTTCTCGGCATCGGCACAGTCGGCGGCGGCACCTTCACCGTATTGCAACGCAACGCGGAAGAAATCACCCGCCGTGCCGGTCGTCCAATCCGCATCACCGTGGTGGCGGACAAAAATGTGGAACTCGCGAAAAAAGTCACGGGCGGTGCCTGTCGTGTGACGGACGATGCATTCTCCGTGGTGGCTGATCCGGAAGTGGATATTGTCATTGAACTCATCGGCGGCTATGGCGTGGCAAAAGAGCTGGTGCTGAAAGCCATCGCCAACGGCAAGCATGTGGTGACAGCCAATAAGGCGCTGCTGGCCACGCACGGCAACGAAATCTTCAAGGCGGCGCAGGACAAGGGTGTGATGGTTGCGTTCGAAGCAGCAGTGGCCGGCGGTATCCCCATCATCAAGGCGCTGCGCGAAGGCCTCACCGCAAACCGCATCGAATGGATCGCGGGCATCATTAACGGTACCACCAACTTCATCCTGTCCGAAATGCGCGACAAGGGTTTGAGCTTTGACACCGTGCTGAAAGAAGCGCAGCGCCTGGGCTACGCCGAAGCCGATCCGACCTTCGACATCGAAGGTGTGGATGCGGCACACAAGATCACCATTCTGTCCGCGCTGGCGTTCGGCATCCCCATGCAGTTCGACAAAGCCTATATCGAAGGCATTTCCAAACTGGACGCGATCGACATCAAATACGCCGAACAACTCGGTTACCGCATCAAGCTGCTGGGTATCACCAAGCGCACTGAAGAAGGTGTGGAACTGCGCGTTCATCCCACGCTGATCCCGAGCAAGCGCCTGATCGCCAATGTTGAAGGCGCGATGAATGCCGTGCTGGTGCAGGGCGATGCCGTCGGTTCAACGTTGTATTACGGCAAGGGCGCAGGTGCAGAGCCTACGGCCAGCGCGGTGATCGCTGACTTGGTGGATGTGACGCGCACGGCAACTGCCGATCCACAGAACCGCGTACCGCATCTGGCGTTCCAGCCGAACGCGATGGCCGATATCAAGATATTGCCGATGGATGACGTGATCACCAGCTACTACCTGCGCCTGCGCGTGCAGGACAAACCCGGCGTGCTGGCCGACATCACGCGCATCCTGGCGGATGAGCAAATCTCCATCGACGCGGTGATCCAGAAAGAACCGGAAGAAGGCGAAGAGCAGACCGACCTGATTATGCTCACTCACCAGACCCGCGAGAAGCGCATCAATGCGGCGATCAAGAAGATTGAAGCGTTGGGCGTTGTGGCAGGGAAGGTGACGAAGTTGAGATTGGAAGAGTTGGGCAAATAAATTACTGCTCCCTCCCCCTTGCACCCGCAGGGGGTAGGCCGTGGTTGTAAAGCCGCTGAAGCGGCAACAACCACGCACCAGGGGGAGGGCTGGGGTGGGGGTAGAAGTTTGAGATTTTCACCCCCATCCTAACCTTCCCCCTTCAAGGGGAAGGAACTGTAGAGTTTGAGGACACTTGAAATGAAATACATCTCCACCCGCGGCAACGCACCCGCCAAAACCTTCACCGAAATCCTGCTGGGCGGTCTCGCGCCGGACGGCGGTCTGTATCTGCCAGAGCAATATCCGCAGGTAACGCGAGCCGAGTTGGATGCCTGGCGCAAACTGTCATATGCCGATCTCGCTTATGCGGTGCTGTCCAAGTTCATTACCGATATTCCCGCCGCGGACCTGAAAGCCATCATCAGCAAGACCTACACCGCGCAGGTGTACAGCAACGGCCGTGCCGATAGCGATGCCAAACAGATTACGCCGCTGCGCAAATTGAGCGAGGGCGTATTTATCCAGGAACTCTCCAACGGCCCGACGCTCGCCTTCAAGGACATGGCGATGCAGTTGCTCGGCAACCTGTTCGAGTACGCACTGGGGAAGCAGCATGACGAACTGAACATTCTCGGCGCGACTTCCGGCGATACCGGCTCCGCTGCCGAATATGCAATGCGCGGCAAGCGCGGCATCCGCGTGTTCATGCTGTCGCCGAATGGCAAGATGTCCGCGTTTCAACGCGCGCAAATGTATTCGTTGCAAGACCCGAACATATTCAACATCGCCGTCAACGGCATGTTCGACAACGCGCAGGATATGGTGAAGGCAGTGTCCAACGACCACGCGTTCAAGGCCAAGTACAAGATCGGCACGGTCAACTCGATCAATTGGGCGCGCGTCTCTGCTCAGGTGGTGTACTACTTCAAGGGCTACTTCGCTGCAACCAAATCCAACGATGAGCAGGTGGCGTTCGCAGTACCGTCCGGCAACTTCGGCAACATCTGCGCCGGGCACATCGCGCGCATGATGGGCTTGCCGATCGGCCAACTGATTCTGGCAACGAATGAAAACGATGTACTGGACGAATTTTTCCGTACCGGGGTGTATCGCCCGCGCGGTACCGATCACACTTATGAGACCAGCAGTCCGTCGATGGATATCAGCAAGGCCTCCAACTTCGAGCGCTTCGTGTTCGACCTGGTCGGGCGTGACGGTGCCAAGGTGCGCGAGTTCTGGAGCAAGGTGGATGCGGGTGGTTCGTTCGACATCAAGGGCACTTCATACTGGAACGACCTGCCCAAGTTTGATTTCGCTTCCGGTAAAAGTTCGCATCAGGATCGCCTCAAGACAATTCGTGAAGTGTGGCAGGAATATGGCGTGATGATAGACACGCACACTGCCGACGGCTTGAAGGTTGGCCTGGAGCAACGCCGTCCGAGCCTGCCGCTGATCTGCCTGGAAACCGCGCTGCCGGCCAAGTTCGCCGAGACTATCCAGGAAGCACTGGGCCGCCAACCGGAACGTCCCGCTGCATTGGAAGGCATTGAAAAATTGCCTCAACGTTGCGAGGTGATGGAGGCGGATGTAACGACGCTGAAGGCATTCATTTCCGCGAACGTGCCGTTGTGATCCGCTATCCAGTGGCGCATCGTTAATAGCCATCGGGTTGTCGTTCTACCACCTGAAATCAAGAGGCGTAAACCATGTTCTATGGCATCCCCCCGGACAGGGTAAAAGACTTGCGGCAAGCGCTGGCCACTATAGAGGATATATATAAAGGGCAGTTCTATAGCAATGACATGATCATCTGTCTGGGGCGAAACCTGTCATTTCAATACGACCAGAAATTCATGTCGAGCTTTTTTGAGTCTGCTACAGATGATGTAGAACGGAGCCTCATGTGGCGATTGCACACGCTCGTTTGGGCAGCAAAAAATGCTTTGCTTGTCGAAGGTGATTTTGTTGAATGCGGTGTGTTCAAGGGGTTTTGCTCGGAAGTGATAATGAAGTATCTCGATTTCGGAAATCTTTCCCGGCAAGCATATCTCTATGACACTTTCGCAGGACTTCCGGAGAAGACATCAACCGAAGAGGAGAGGCGAAACTGGGATTACACGCAGTTTGATCCGGAAGTTGTTTATAGCGCGGTGCAGAAGAAATTCTCCACATATAACAATGTAAACATTGTCCGAGGGATTGTGCCGGACACTTTTGAAGTGGCTGCTCCGGAAAAAATTGCTTTCCTGCATATCGACATGAATTCGGTACAAGCTGAAATGCTGGCGCTGGAGTATCTGTTTGACAAGGTGGTTCCCGGTGGGATGATCGTACTGGATGATTTTGGCTGGTCATGCAATGTGAACCAAATGAAAGCCGAGTTGGAATTCATGAATAAACGCGGCTACGCTGTCCTGGAAATGCCAACGGGCCAAGGCGTTGTAATCAAGCATGCTTGATTACAACAAGTCGCCGGTAATTTAGAACGCTGGTTGTAATTGCTGAGACCAATAATGCATGGTTCGGTCACAAAATGTATACGGCCCAACTAATTAACGGGACTCACGCTAACCTGAATCAATTGTTCGAGTTATTGAAATAAATCCAGCGTTAACAACATGGCTTTAGCTAAGCGCTGAGTAACCGTGTTTTAGTTGATATGCGGGAAAGATAGCTGTACCTTTGCAATAAATAAATCTATTGGCAATTCCATTAAAATAATTGTGAATCACCATTTTGAATGTTGATTGCTTGGGATACGCACTGAAACGACGAACAGGGGGAGCAATGAAATTCTCAAAGTTGCCATTAGTGGCATTGTCCGGATTGATGCTGGCGGCGGGATTGGCATCCGCTGCGGATACCACCAATCAGAATGACAACATAACGGCGGGTGCTGCGGGAGAATCTGCCGGCGCTCGGCAGAAGTTGCTTCAGGATGCGGACAGGTTGATCAAATCCGGCAAGGCGGATGAAGCATACGCATTGCTCGCGCCGGAGCAATCACGACGCGCGGGTGACCCGGATTACGACTATCTGCTGGGTATTGCAGCACTGGATAGCGGCCGTCCGACCGAGGCGATCTTTGCGCTGGAGCGGGTGCTGGCTGTCAGACCAAAACATTTGCAGGCGCGTGCCGAAATCGCCCGTGCTTATTTGGCTAGCGGCGAAAAGGCAGCCGCGAAGCATGAGTTTGAAACTGTCCAGAGCCAGAATCCTCCCAAGGAAGTCAATGCCACCATCCAGAGATTCCTGGATGCAATCAATCAGGGGCAAGGTGGCAATAGCACGATGCTGAGTGGATATCTCGAAGCTTCGATCGGTAACGACAGCAATGTCAACAGCGCGACAGCTAGCAACGAAGTCGCGATCCCGGCTTTCGGCGGAGCGGTTGCGACACTGGATGCTACCGGCGTCCAGACTAGGGATTCTTTTGCGACGGTCAGCGGCGGCGCCAATGTTCGCCATGCTCTTTCACCGGAATGGTCGGTGTTTGGTGGAGTGAACCTGAACGAGCGCAAGAATTCATCGCAGCATCTTTTCAACACCAGCGGCATGGACGGCAATCTGGGCCTCAGCTATACCGAGGCTGAAGACAGCTACTCTGCTGCATTGCAGCTGCAGGGCTTCAATGTCGACAATCAGCGTTATCGCGATGCCGCCGGCATGACTTTTCAGTGGCAACGTGATTTGAAAAACCGCGGCAGCCAGGCCAGCAGCTATTTTCAATACACCAATTTGAAATACCCCGATCAAACTGTACGTGACGCCAATCGCTATGTGCTCGGTGTGGCCTACGCCAGCATGTTGAGCGGTGACTATGCGCCCGTTGTTTATGGTGGCCTTTATGCCGGTCAGGAAAAGGCAAAGGACTCCAGTAGGCCAGAACTGGGGCATAAGCTCTTCGGATTGAGGACGGGCGGCGAGTGGAGTATCTACGCACAGACCAAACTGTTTGGCTCAGTGAGCGTCGAATCACGGCGTTACGGCGGAGTGGATGATATCTTCTGGGTTACCCGCAAAGATACCCAGGCTGACTTGAAAGTGGGCGTCAACTACGTGATGGACAAGGTGTGGACGCTGTCTCCCCAGATCAGTTACACCAGAAACAAATCCAATATCGTCATCGACGACTATAAGCGCAGCATGATCAGTCTCGGACTGCGTCGTGATTTTAACTAGCCTGTGCCATAACTTGCATAGCGGAGAGAAAACATGAACCCAAAAAACAGATTCAAATTAACCCGTCAGGCGATGTTGCTGGCCACCATCTCGGCAGCTTTTCCTGTAGTCGGATATTGCTCGGCAGGCCGCGTGGATTTCGCTATTGGCAATGTGGAGTCGGTAGCGACAAATGGCAGCCGACATTCGCTTAGCAAGGGCGCCGAAATCAATGCCGGCGAAACGATCAGCACGGCTGCTGGAGCGCGCGCCCAGGTTCGTTTTGCCGACGGCGGTTTTGTTTCGCTGCAGCCCAACACCCAATTCCGCGTGGATGAATTCAACTACAAGAACAAAACGGATGGCGAGGAAAAAGGCTTCTTCAGCCTGCTGAAAGGCGGATTCAGGGCGATCACCGGCGCAATCGGTCATGCCAACAAGCAGACCTATCGGGTCAAGACACCTGCGGCCACCCTCGGCATTCGCGGCACTGGTTACAACATGGTGCTGCGCGATGACGGTCTGTTCGTGAATGTCGGGGAAGGTGCGATCTCGCTGAGCAATAACGCGGGTCTTCTGGTGGTGACGGCTGGCGGCGCGGCATTTGTCGCAAACGCCAATACCGCACCAGTCCCTACCAACGAGCAACCGCATACGCCACCGGCGGGTTTGCCGGAACCTACATTCAGCGTGGCTGATAATCGCAACAGTTCTGGAAATACGACGCTGCTTAGTATGCCATCGGGCCTCGGTTACGCGATGGCCTATGCATATATGGCTACAACTACTTCGAATACGCAACCGCTTTTTGGTTCAGTTCTGTTGACAGGTGTTGACGCCACTATTTCTGGTTCCAGTCAGTTGGCCCAATATACCGGGCCGCAGGAAGGCGGTACGCTTGGATCAGCTTCGGTACCTTTTTCTAAGACTGACGGCATAATCGGTTGGGGACGATGGGTAGGCAATATTGCAGGGACTGGGACAGGGCCTAACCCGATGACTGGTGCTACGTTCGACTACATAGTTGGCATTCCGACCGCAGCTATGCCGACATCAGGCTCGGCAAATTACAGTCTGATGGACTACACCAGCACGGCGACAAATGCTTCGAGCGGATATACAGTCAGTGGAACACTTGCGGTCACATTTGCTGCGACTTCGAGTGTCGCTGTGAACATGACTGTAGCAAACAGTACTGCAAATTCGATTACTTCCAATGGCTCTGTACTGGCAACCGCGCCTGGAGCAGCGACTTTCTCAGGAAGTATGACTGGTGGTGCTGTGACTGGCACGGGTTGCACTAGTAGCTGCACCACTACGATTAACGGTTTTTTTGCCGGAACCAATGCATCTCGGGCAGGCTTGTCCTACTCGATAAGTGTAAATAATGGTAATTACAACATCCAAGGCGTCGCCGCGTTCGCAAAGAATTAGACCTCGCTTTCTTCACTTGCCTCTGTCGCCACCTGAATGCTGAGCCATGCCGAGAAATTGCTGGAACAAGGCAATACACAGCTGGCTCAGGCACTTCTTGCCGGGCATTGTGAAAAACATCCACGCGATGTACATGCTTGGTTTTTGCTGGGTGCGTGCAATCACCGTGCCAACAAGCTGGAAGATGCAATGCAAGCTCTGGAGCGCGCACTCTCCTTAGAACCGCGCCATATCCAGGCCAGATGCGCCAAAGGTGTCGTGTTAAGCGACATGGGGCGGCAACAAGAAGCTATGCATGTCTTTCGAAAGGCTCTGCATCTGGCTCCCACAGATGCACAACTACTTCTGAATATGGGTGTTCTGTTTGAACAGATGGGTAATCTGGGCTTAGCCTTGGAACGTTACGATCTGGCGCTCAGGCACCATCCCGAATATTCATCTGTGCTTTTGAACCGTGGCCCACTGCTGATCAGGCTGGGGCGGTTGGAAGAAGCCCTTGGCAATAACATTCGCCTGGCGGACTTGCATCCCGACTGGGAGCATGCCCAATTCAATCTGGGTGAAGTTCTACTTGCTTTGGGCAGATGGGAAGAAGCCCTGGCCGCTTATGAACGTGCAGTTTTGATTAACCCTCGTTCCGCCCAATTCCACTTTTCTGCAGGGCTTGCACTTTCCATGTTGAAGCGCTTCGATCAGGCTCAGCGGGAATTTCTTGCTGCCCGGAATATTGATCCCGCGATATTTGATCAAAGTGTCAGCAATGCTGCTGCATTGAACGAGGGTGAGTTGCGCCATTTCATGCCCGAGGTGATTTATCTGATCAAGGAAGCCGCACGGTTGGATGCATACGACTGGAGCAACTGGAAAAGATTCGTGGCGGACTTTGAATCGTTGAATGACAGCTCATCCCGAAAAACGGAAAAACTCTCTGAACCCGCATTGGTGTTTCGGGCCTGTGCATTGCCGGTTTCATGCGATACCAGCTTGGCTCTTGCCCAAAGGGTTGGGGTACGGATTGCAGAGAAGGTTGCACCTTTTTCGCCACTTATCCAACGCAATAAGAATTCTGGCAAGCTGCGGATTGGCTATGTCTCACCCGACTTCAGAATCCATCCGATTGCCACTGTGACGCGTCGTTTGTATGCGCTGCACAACCGGGATAGATTCGAAATTTATGGATACTCATTACGCATCGGGGATGGCAGTCAAATTCGGTTCGACATAGAACAGGGATGTGACGTTTTCAGGGAACTCAGCGGACTTGATGATCGCGCGGCCGCCGAAATCATTCATAGCGATGAAATCGACATCCTGATCGACCTGGCAGGCTACACAAGATTTTCCCGCCCCGAAATTTTCGCCATGCGTCCGGCACCACTTCAGGTCAGCTATCTTGGCATGCTGCACACGATGGGGGCAGATTTTATTGATTACTTGCTGGCCGATCCGGTGGTTGTTCCCGAAACGGCAAGCAGATTTTTTACCGAAAAAATTGCCTATCTGCCCAACAGCTATTTCATGTTCGATAACCAACTGGAGATTTCAGATCAGAAACTCTCGCGCGAAGAACAGGGTTTGCCTGCACAGGGCTTCGTTTTTTGTTGCCACAACACCAACTACAAGATCACACCCGTCGATTTCGATATCTGGATGCGTTTGCTGAAGCGGGTGGATGGCAGCGTACTGTGGTTGTATAAAGGCAGCGAAGCCGCTGCAACTAATCTGCGCAGGGAAGCCGAAGCGCGTGGCGTAGATCCGGATCGGCTGGTCTTTGCAAGTCTGGTGCCCAATGCCGAGTATCTGGCACGTTACCGTATGGCGGATTTGTTCCTGGACACCGCCTTTTACAATGCCCAGACCACAGCGGCCGAAGCGCTGTGGGCAGGGTTGCCAGTGTTGACCTGCGCGGGGGATACCATGGCTTCGCGCGTTGCCGCTGGCTTGTTGACTGCGGCAGGACTGGAAGAGTTGATCACCGGTGGCGCGCAGGAATATGAAGAGCGTGCATTCCATCTCGCCACTCACGCTGATGAATTGCGGCAGATCAGGAAAAAGATTGCCGCGAATCGTCTGTCGATGCCGATATTCGATACTGAAAGACAGGTCCGCAATCTGGAGGCGGCCTTCAAGATGATGTGGCAACGGCGCGAGGCAGGACAGTTGCCGGAATCGTTTCAAATTGCCAATTAGCGGAAATCCTCAAGGGGTGTGTGGCTGTTTTGTCTTGAACGGGCAAGCCTGTGTCAAAATGACGCACCATGAATAATCTTCTTCTGCTGATCATCTGTTTTATCGCGGGCATGCTGCTGCGCCGCTTCAGGCGCATGCCGGACAATGCGCCTGCCACGCTCAACAGTTTCATCATCCACGTCTCGCTGCCGGCGCTGACGTTGCTGTATATCCATGAGCTACATATTTCCGGCGACGTGGTGCTGGTCGCGGCGATGGCCTGGCTGGTGTTCGGGCTGTCGGCGGGATTCTTCTGGTTTGTCGGGCGCTCGCTACATTTGCCGCGGGCCACGACAGGCGCGTTGATACTGGTTGGCGGTCTAGGGAATACTTCGTTCTTTGGCTTGCCTATGGTGGAAGCGTTTTACGGCAAGGCAGGGATTACCACCGCCATCATTGCCGACCAGCTCGGGTCGTTCTTCGCACTCTCCGTGCTCGGCATCACGGTTGCAGGCATCTATTCATCGGGGCGTCCAACTGCGGCGGAGATCATCAAGCGCATTGCCTTGTTTCCGCCATTCATCTCGCTTGCCATTGCCTTGCTGTTGATTCCGGTCGAGTACGCTTCATGGTTTACGGTGTTGTTGAAACGCTTGGGCGATACACTCGCGCCGCTGGCCTTGCTCTCGGTCGGGATGCAGTTGCGTCTCGGGCATGTCGCCGAACATAAACGCAACCTCGCCATCGGCCTGGCATTCAAGCTCTTGCTTGCGCCGCTGGCGATCTATCTGCTTTACGTGCAATTGCTGGGTGCACACGGCCTGACCATCCAGGTTACGCTGTTCGAGGCGGCCATGCCGTCAATGATTACTGCCGCCATCGTGGCGAATGAACACGACCTCGATCCGCCGCTCGCGAATGTGATGGTCGCGGTGGGGCTGATACTCTCTTTCTTCACGCTGAGCGGGTGGTGGTACTTGTGGCGGGCAGTATGAGCGTGTGGGACGAACGCTATGCCGGGGATGAATATCACTTCGGCACCGAGCCGAATGCTTTCCTCGCCGCACAGATAAATCTGCTCAAGCCGGGAATGAGCTGCCTCGCAGTGGCTGATGGCGAAGGCCGCAATGGTGTGTGGCTGGCACAACAGGGGCTGGATGTATTGTCGGTGGATTCTTCATACGTTGCGCTGGAAAAAGCCGGCAAGCTGGCGCAGCAGCGCGGTGTCACCGCGAAATTTGAACTGGTTGATATTGCATCATGGGACTGGGGCCAGAACCGCTTTGATCTGGTGGCGGCAATCTTCATCCAGTTCGCGCCGCCTGCCATGCGCGAGAATATGTTTGCGCACATCAAGCGCTGCCTCAAGCCGGGGGGGATGTTATTGCTGCAAGGCTACACGCCTCGTCAACTGGAATTCGCTACCGGCGGGCCGTCGCAAGCCGAAAACCTTTACACGGAAGCCTTGCTGCGCAAAGCGTTTGTCGATATGGAAATTCTGCATTTGCGCGAGCACGACGACATCATCCGCGAAGGTTCGGGGCACAGCGGCATGTCGGCACTGATCGACTTGGTCGCGCGCAAACACGTTGTTTAGCGAATCCTAATCCTGATCAAAGATGGAAGTCCGGTTCCTTCCGTTTTGTTTTGAGTTGTATAGCGCCTTGTCGGCTTGATCCAGCAACTCCTCCAGTGTGCATCCTGTTACATGAGAGGCGATGCCGATGGAAATTGAGAGGCCGCCGATCTGTTCGTCGGAATTCTGGCGGCGTATTTTGCCGTTCTCGATGGCTTGCCGGATTTGTTCGGCAACTGTGAAGGCACCGCTGATGTTGGTTTCCGGCAGCAACACGGCAAATTCTTCGCCACCCATTCGCCCAACTGCGTCCTGCCCTTTAACTTTGGATCTAAGCGTGTTGGCGATGGAGCAGATAACTTTGTCGCCGAACAGGTGGCCGTAGGTGTCGTTGACCTTCTTGAAGTGATCGATATCGAGCATCAACATGCAAAAGCCTTTATTGGTCGAAGCAGAATCGGCAAAGGTGGGCCGGGACTTGATTTCGAAACCGCGCCGGTTGAGAAGGCTGGTTAAGGGATCGGTCAGCGCTTCTACACGCGCAGATTCGATCTCAAGGTTCAACTTTTCCACTTCATGTTTGCTGGTCTGTAGTTGCGTTTCCAATGCATGCATCGTGCCGCGTATCTTGCCGGTATCGCCCGACAGGTTGTTGATCAGGGCGAGCAGTTCAGAGGCATCCAGACCACTCTTGAGTGCTTCGCCGTGAGTTTGCAGGCTGCTACCAAAGTGTTGTGCCTCCTTGGCTGCCTCTGCGGAAGACAGGGACAGCTTGTTCAGCAATTCCTTGAATTCTCCGCGCAATAGATTTTGCATATCCGAGTCGCATTCGGATACATATTGCATATAGAACTTTTCGACAGTGTCGTCATCGAGCATGTCATCGCTGTTCAGCACCTTGTTCATTGCTTCACTCAGCGCGGGGTTGATCCCCGCCAGATGCTCGTACCAAATTGCATAATTTGGCGGCGTGAATGCGGCAGGATGACAAACCATTTTCTGAAGCAGCAGGCGCATTATTTCCGCGCTTGCCGCGGCTGCTTGAGTATATTTCATGGCGATCTCTTCTCCAGACTGCCCTTTTCTAAAGCGGGCTAATTGTTTTGGAGGACTCTATAGAGGGTTCTGCGGCATGTAAAGACGTTTCGCGTGAGCCTGGGGCGCGTCACGGCAGGTCAGCGTAGTTCAATCCTTCTTGCCGACATGCAGAAACAACGGCCACTCGATCCAGTAAGACTTTCCTTTTGGCCAGTGCTGGGCGACTTCCTTTTCAAGCGCTTCAACCGGATCGTGTCCGTTCGCCGCCTGAAAACGTGCCACCGCCGACCAGCTGCGCAGGTAACCCATCAAGTGTTCACGCGGCCATTCTTTTTGTAGGGAGAATCGCGGTGAGTGGATGCGGGAGAACGGAAAAGGAAGGTGACGATATTCGTTCTCTACATGCACGCGTTCCGCAGGCCAATAGGGGCCAATCGTATCTTCATAAAAAAGATCAATGATTCTTTGCAGTTCGGGCTGTTCGATGAGGAAACGGTTATAGCCCCATGCAGCGATCACACCTTGCGGTTTCAAAACACGCTGTACTTCGGCGTAGAACGCGGGTAAATCGAACCAGTGCAATGCCTGCGCTACGGTGACCAGATCTGCCGAGTGATCCGGCAGGCCGCTGGTTTCGGCGGGAGAGACGCGGTATTCGACATTGCCGAGTTTCGGCGCAGAAGCCAGTTGCGCGGCACTGATGTCGGTACCGCGCACCTTCTCGAAACGCGCGGCCAGCGGTGCGGTCGCCTGTCCGTTACCCGCCCCGCAATCCCAAGCCTGCTTGCGCTGCGGAGCGACGCTGGCCAGCCAGTCGAACAGTTCATCCGGATAAGAGGGGCGGAACGATGCGTACTGTCCCGCAACCGGCGAAAAATGATCCGTGCTCATCTGGCCTGGTCCGGGATCATTCTTTGGTCTTGCCTTCCCGTTCTTTCTTGTACTCGTCGTAGCTCGGTGTCGGCGTCATGGCACGCTCGTTCGGCGACCGTTTCGCATCATTGTTGTTCTTGATGCCGTCGTACAGGTTTCTGGGCGGATCGCTGCATGCAACCAGCAATAGTGCAGTCAGCAAAAAGAGGATGCGTTTCATGGAATCTCCATTCAGGATTTCGATTTTGCCCAGGCGACAATATTAGCCGCATCCATTGCTCCGGCCTGGCGTGCCACCTCGCGCCCGCCCTTGAATAATGCCAGAGTCGGGATGCTGCGTATATTGTATTGCGCTGCGAGCTGTTGCGCCTCTTCTGTGTTCAGTTTGACCACGCGCATGTCCGGCTCCAGGCGTTGGGCAGCCTGTTCGTAAGCAGGCGCCATCGACCGGCAAGGCCCGCACCAGGGCGCCCAGAAATCCACCAGTACAGGGATATCGCTGCGTGAAATGTGCTGCATGAAGTTATGGCTGTTCAGTTCCACCGGGTGGGAAGCGAATAACAGTTGTTTGCACTTGCCGCAGGTGGGCTGCTCGGCCAGTTTGTCCGACGGAACGCGGTTTACTGCATCGCAATGCGGACAGACGATATGTTTGGGGTCGCTCATGACATTAGTCTTGGGTAATCAGGAGATTTCCATATATGGGCTGTATCAGGAATTATCAAGGGAGTTTGATGCGCATAGACAGGTCGATAGCCTTAATATCCTTGGTAAGTGCGCCGATGGAAATTCGGTCCACGCCGGTTTCGGCAACCAGGCGCACATTTTCCAGAGTAATGCCGCCGGAGGCTTCCAGCTCGGCGCGTTTTGCGGCGTGTCCTACTGCGAGACGCATATCCGCCAGCGAAAAATTGTCGAGCAGGATCAACTGTGCCCCTGCGTTCAGCGCTTCTTCCAGCTGAACCAGTGTTTCAACTTCAATCTGGATGGACGTACCAGGCGGAGTGATGCGGAACGCCTGTTCCATGACCTTGCCGATGCCGCCCGCTGCGGCGATGTGGTTTTCCTTGATCAGTACGCCATCGGACAAGCCGATGCGCTGATTGTGTCCGCCGCCCACCTTTACCGCATACTTCTGCGCCATGCGCAGACCGGGCAGGGTTTTGCGTGTATCCATTATTTTTGCCTGCGTGTCTTTGGTTGCATCGACGTAATTCCGCGTCTGGGTGGCAACGGCAGACAGCGTCTGTAAAAAATTCAGCGCCGGACGCTCGGCAGAAAGCATCGCCCGTGCATTGCCCTGAATCTCGCACAGGGTCTGGCCTGCTTCGGCAAGATCGCCTTCCTTCAATTTCCAGCTGATTTTGCAATTCGGGTCCAGCGTCAGGAAACAATCCTCGAACCATAGCGTTCCGCACAGCACCGCCACCTCGCGTGTGATGACGGTCGCATGTGCCTGCGCATGTTCCGGTAGCAGTTGCGCGGTGAGGTCGTGGTCACAGCCGTCTTCGGTCAGGGCAGCTGCAACATTGGTGCGGATGATGTGGGCTAAAGTAGTGTGGGACATAGTACATATCCTTGAATGAGAACGTAGTATAAGGTATCGAATGAGGGCCTTGAAATTGTTGTGACACGCCCCATCTACTCTGCAGTCAGATATTCCATTGAAGGAGTCACCATGCGCTTTGACAAGTTTACCACCAAGCTGCAACAGGCCTTGTCCGACGCCCAGAGCCTTGCCGTCGGTAGCGACAATCAGTTCATCGAGCCGCAGCACCTGCTGCTGGCCTTGCTTAACGATGCCGATAGCGGGGCAGGGTCGCTGCTGGCCCGTGCTGGTGGCAATACCCATGCGCTCAAGACGGCGCTGAATGATGCCGTGTCGCGCTTGCCCAAGGTGGAAGGCGGCAGTGGCGAGGTGCAGGTCGGGCGCGATCTTTCCAACCTGTTCAACCTCACCGACAAGGAAGCGCAGAAGCGCGGCGACCAGTTCATTGCCTCGGAGATGTTTTTGCTGGCGCTCACTAACGACAAAGGCGAATGCGGACGCCTGCTCAAGCAGCACGGCGTGACTCGTGCACCGCTGGAAACGGCCATCAACGCCGTGCGAGGCGGCGAGTCGGTGGGCTCTCAGGAGGCCGAAGGCCAGCGCGAATCATTGAAGAAATACACCATGGACCTCACCGAACGCGCCCGTCAGGGCAAGCTCGATCCGGTGATCGGCCGCGACGACGAAATCCGTCGCGCGATCCAGGTGTTGCAGCGCCGCACCAAGAACAACCCCGTGCTGATCGGAGAACCCGGCGTGGGCAAGACCGCCATTGTCGAAGGCCTGGCACAACGGATTATTAATGGCGAAGTGCCGGAATCGCTGAAAAACAAAAAAGTATTAAGTCTGGACATGGCGGCATTGCTGGCGGGCACCAAATATCGCGGCGAATTCGAAGAGCGCCTGAAAAATGTACTCAAGGAGATCGCTCAGGAAGAAGGGCGCATCATCGTGTTCATCGACGAGCTGCACACCATGGTTGGGGCGGGCAAGACTGAGGGCTCGATGGACGCCGGCAACATGCTCAAGCCCGCCTTGGCACGCGGCGAGCTGCATTGCATCGGCGCGACCACGCTGGATGAATACCGCAAATACATCGAGAAGGATGCCGCACTGGAACGCCGCTTCCAGAAGGTGCTGGTGGACGAACCCTCGGTGGAATCGACCATCGCCATCCTGCGCGGCTTGCAGGAAAAGTACGAACTGCACCACGGTGTCGAGATCACCGACCCCGCCATTGTTGCAGCGGCGGAACTCTCGCATCGCTACATCACTGATCGCTTTCTGCCGGACAAGGCTATTGACCTGATCGACGAAGCCGCCGCGCGCGTCAAGATGGAAATCGACTCCAAGCCGGAAGTGATGGACAAGCTGGATCGTCGCCTGATCCAGCTCAAGATCGAACGCGAAGCCGTGAAGAAAGAAAAAGACGAAGCTTCGAAAAAGCGCTTCGCCCTGATCGAAAGCGAAATCAAAATACTGGAACGAGAATACGCCGATCTGGAAGAAATCTGGAAGGCCGAGAAGGGCGCGGCACAGGGTGCGGCCAACGTGAAGGAAGAAATCGAGAACGCACGCGCCGAGATCATCAGATTGCAACGCGAAGGCAAACTGGAGAAAGTAGCCGAAATTCAATACGGCAAGCTGCCACAACTCGAAGCCAAATTGAAAGAGGCGGCCCAGCGCGAAGCCGAGGGCGGCGGGCATAGGAACAAGCTGTTGCGCACGCAGGTCGGTGCCGAAGAAATCGCCGAAGTGGTAAGCCGCGCGACCGGCATCCCGGTGAGCAAGATGATGCAGGGCGAGCGCGAAAAACTGCTTCACATGGAAGACAAGCTGCATGAACGCGTGGTGGGGCAGGACGAGGCCGTGCGTCTGGTGTCCGATGCCATCCGCCGTTCGCGCTCGGGTCTGTCCGACCCGAATCGCCCCTACGGTTCGTTCCTGTTCCTTGGTCCCACCGGTGTGGGCAAGACCGAGTTGTGCAAGGCGCTGGCCGGTTTCATGTTCGATTCCGAAGATCACCTGATTCGCATCGACATGAGTGAATACATGGAGAAACATTCTGTGGCGCGCCTGATCGGCGCACCGCCCGGCTATGTCGGTTATGAAGAAGGCGGAGGCTTGACCGAGGCCGTGCGGCGCAAACCGTATTCAGTGATCCTGCTGGATGAGGTGGAGAAGGCGCACCCCGATGTGTTCAATGTGCTGCTGCAAGCGCTGGACGACGGTCGCATGACCGACGGTCAGGGCCGCACGGTGGACTTCAAGAACACCGTGATCGTGATGACTTCCAATCTGGGGTCTCAAATGATCCAGCAAATGTCCGGCGACGATTACCAAGTGATCAAGCTGGCGGTGATGGGGGAGGTGAAGACCTACTTCCGGCCGGAGTTCATCAATCGCATCGACGAGGTGGTAGTGTTCCATGCGCTGGACGAAAAAGACATCAAGTCCATTGCGCGCATCCAGTTGCAGTATCTGGAAAAACGGCTGGCAGCGATGGAGATGAAGATGACCATCAGTGAAGCCGCCCTGACCGAAATCGCCAATGCGGGCTTCGATCCGGTGTACGGCGCACGGCCGCTGAAACGCGCTATCCAGGCGCAACTGGAAAACCCGCTGGCCAAGCAGATACTGGAAGGTCGCTTCGCCGCGAAAGACACCATCAAGGTGGATTGCAAGGGTGGTGTGATGAAGTTCGACAAAGGTTGAATCTGGTAGGGCGGGCGCGTTATATGCGCCCGCGGAAGCAGGCTTCGATACATTTTAAGGGAGCGCAGGCACAGCCTGCGTGGATTTTTCAAACTTTGGACAAACGAAATGCAGATGAAATACGAATTCCTTGCCCCACCCGGTTCCACCAGCCCATTGCGCAAACTGCTGACTTTGATCATGACTGCGGCGCTGATCGGTTTGGTGCTGATGTTCTCGGCGGTGTTGCTGGTAATTATCATGTTTGTCGGCGCGATAGCCTGGGCATATCTGTGGTGGAAGACTCGTGAGTTGCGCAAACGGATGCGCGACTATTCGCCGCGCGATGCAGTGAGGGAAGAGAAAGTGCGGGAGGACGAAGTTTTTGAAGGCGAGGTGGTCCGGGTGGTACCCTCTGAAAATAAACGTGACTGACATGCGCATTTCAAATCCGGAAGAAAACCTTGTGGCGAACGAGGGAGATATGATCGATGATCTTCTGCACCTGGAAAGCGCAACAGTGCTTGAATTGGGGTGTGGAAACGCGGAGAAGACCCGCATCGTCGCCCGAAAGGCTGCATCGGTATTGGCACTGGAAGTGGATGAAAGGCAGCTCGCCAAGAATCTCGCCATTGGCGATATGGTCAACGTGCACTTCGCGCATGGTGGCGCCGAACGGATTCCCGCGAGCGATTCGAGTTTCGATATTGTCCTGATGTTCAAATCCCTGCATCACGTACCGATAGAGTTGATGGATAGTGCGTTTTCAGAAATTCGGCGAGTACTGAAACCGGGCGGCATGGCTTATATCTCGGAACCGGTCTATTCGGGAAACTTCAATGAAGTCCTGAAACTTTTTCACGACGAGAAAGCAGTGCGCGATGCGGCTTTTGCCGCGGAAAAGAGAGCGGTTGCATCCGGGCAATTTGCACTTGTGACGCAGAAGTTTTTCCAGCAACCGGCGTGCTTCGCAAATTTCAGCCAGTACAAGGAACAAGTGATCAAGGTGACGCACACCGAGCACAAATTGTCTGAAGCGACGCTGGAAGCAGTGCATTCCAGGTTCAACGAGTACATGACTCAAGACGGCGCGACGTTTCACATGCCAATACGTGTCGATTTGCTGACCAGGGTCGCCTTGTAAATCTGGTCAAGGCGCGGGGCATACATGTGGATACAAAAAGAAATACACCTGAAAGCAAGACCCCGAGGTTTTCATCTGATTACCGATGAACTGTTGCGTGAATTGCCCGAACTGCGCAATGTCAGGATCGGCATGATGAACATCTTCATCATGCACACTTCCGCCTCATTAACTCTCAACGAAAATGCCGACCCGACGGTACGCCAGGATTTTGAGAGCTACTTCAATCGTGCTGTGCCGGAAGATGAGCCTTATTACCGCCATCAGGACGAGGGAGCGGACGATGTGCCCGCGCATATCAAATCGAGTTTGCTTGGCAATAGTCTGAATATACCGATCACGGACGGGCGGCCAAAACTGGGGACATGGCAGGGGATATACCTGTGCGAGCACAGGAACCACGGCGGCAGTCGGCGTATCATAGTGACTGTGCAAGGTGAATAACAGAAGGATCAATCATGTCTCCCAGCCCTCCGGACGCACTGCTTTTCATCACGCCCGTCTGCACGCATTGTCCTTCCGTCTTGCAGGCGCTGAGCGAGTTGGTCAAGCAGGCGCAGGTCGGAAAACTGACGGTAGTGAATATCGCGGCGCATCCCGAACAGGCTGCGGAGTATGACGTGCGCGGCGCTCCCTGGTTGCGCCTGGGTTCCTTTACGCTCACCGGTGCACAGAGCATCTCCGAACTGAGGCAATGGGCTCAGTGGGCGAGCGGCGATGAAGGAACGGCGCATTATGTTGAGCATTTATTGAGGGAGGGAAACTACCAGCAGGCCGTGGCATTCATCGCCGGGGATACGCTTCGCCTTAAGGCACTGCTCGCCATCGTGGCCAACCCGGAAGCAAATATTTCGGTGCGTCTCGGCGTCAGCGCATTGCTCGAGGCCTATGCCGACAAAGCGGAACTGCAGGTATTACTGCCGCAGCTGGCCGAACTCACTTTTCACTTTGACCATCGCGTGCGCGCGGACGCATGCTATCTGCTTGGTCTCACCGGCAGCGCTGCTGCACGTACCTATATCGAGGTTTGCCTCAAAGATGCAAACGAAGAAGTGCGGGAAATAGCCGAAGAGGCGATGGAAAAACTCAAGAAGCAAAACGCTGAAACGTAATACGACGCAGATTCGCTTGATTCAATCAGATGTTTTCTTCACCGGATCATCCCTGATCAGATTTTTTGGTTGGTAGTGCAAAATAGAGCGTTGCTCCCTCGTTGACCTTGCCTTCAGCCCACACACGCCCGCCGTGGCGGGTGACGATGCGCTTGACGATTGCAAGCCCGATGCCAGTTCCTTCAAACTCTTCCATGCTGTGCAAACGCTGGAAAACGACAAACATCTTGTCGGCGAACTGCATGTCAAAGCCGACGCCATTGTCCCTGACAAAATAAATGGTTTCGTCGCCTTTGATGGTAGCACCCACATGAATCTTTGGCGCTTCCCGAGTGTGGCTGAACTTTACAGCATTGGATAACAGATTGGCGAAGACCTGGTGCATCATGGCGCGGTCTCCTGTGGCTGGTGGAATGTGCTCAATTTCTATTTGCAGTTTGCTGCCGGCAGTGGAAGGTTGGAGTTCTTCAGCAACTGCGTGAACCATCTTCTCCATATCAATCTCAGTGGAGGTAAACTCCAGACGCCCGGCACGGGAAAATTTCAGGATGTCGTCTATGAGCTGACTCATTCGCTCGGCACTGTTTAGCACCATATTGAGCAGCCGCTTGGCTTCGTCGTCCAGCTTGTTCGCATAGTCCTCGATCAGGATATGTGAGAATCCGTCGATGGCGCGCAATGGCGCGCGCAGGTCATGCGAAACGGAATAGGAAAAAGTCTCCAGTTCCTTATTGGCAGTTTCGAGTTGCTGCGTCCGCTCAGTCACCCGCTGCTCCAAATCGCGGTTGAGCTCGGTGATCTTGTTTTCGGCCATCCGGCGCGCAGTAATGTCGCGATTGCCGACGCGGATGCCACGCCAGCTTCCGTGCTGATCGAAGACTGGCCTGCAACGATGACTGATCCAGCGGACTTCGCTGTCTTTATTGATGATGCGGAACTCAGCCTCTCCCGCTTCGGCATGTTCGCTGTGACCGTGCCAGTGAGCTTCATATGCCGGCCGGTCATCCGGATGCACGAGACTGAGCAGCAACCCGGGATCGGCTGAAAACTCCTCGGCATAATGACCTGTCAGCGCTTTGCATGAGGGAGACATGTAAATAATTTCGCCTTTGATGCCGAGCCAGTATTCCCAGTCTGAAGTGTAGTCCGCCACCAGATGGTATTTCTGCTCGTTTTCGCGCAAATCGTTAATAGCCTTTTGTCGGGCAAAGGACAAGTTGCGGTCGCGCCGATAAGAGAAGCCCAGACCCGCCAGCCCGATTAACCAGATCGCTCCGTGGGTCAGCGACAGAGTAATGCCGAGCTCGCGCTCGCGCGTCAGATAAGGAGTCAGGAAAACAACAGTGCTGATTCCGCCGCGAATATCGCCCTCCTTGTAACCCTGGGTAGCGTGGCATTTAAGGCAGCCTTTCTCTGCGATCAGGGGCTTCATCATTCTCAGACAGGGCTGGCCGTTTATCTGCTGCACTTCCTGCCGCACTTTCTCTCCCTGTTCGAAAGCGCGCAAGGCCGCGGTTTCCCAATCATCCGGTTTGTTTTTCGGGTTGAGCAGCTTCAGGCTGGTAATGTGGCTCTTGTCGCCATATTCGCCCGGAAAATCTGTCTGCAGTTCGCGCAGCATGTAAGCCGGGTTCATCAGGGTCAATGCTTTGCCCGTGGTTGTGATCACATCCCGGTCGGGTACCTGGAGATAGGGATTGGGCGGCGTGTGTTCTGTTGGTGGGACATACACGCCGCCATGGGAAGATGCCCATCGACGAAATCCGATGTCCTTGGCGATATTGGCGCGAGCAGCAACAGCCGCAGTGTTGAGTGTGTTAAGTCCCTCCTGATGCAGATTCCACACCAGCGACCCCGCGACCAGTGCGCTCCAGATGAGCGCCACGAAACCGTACCTGCGCGAGTTGCCGGAAGAAGAGAAATCAAAGTTATGGTTATCCATTGCCCGGTTTTCCTGACCTTTTCAGCGGATTCTGCATTTGCTCAGGTTCCCAATTATGCGCTGCTTTTAATAGATGTGATTGATCGATTTAATTTGCGGTCAGGTTAAATTAAAGCCGGACAATCCATTAACCCGGCAAGCAGGAATGCCTGCAATTCGGGCCGCCGAATGAAGCGCTCCTCGCAGTCCCATAAACTGGAAATCCTTGAAAGGGCTGCCCGGCATGAATTCCATTAGATGGATATTCGAGCCAGAATCGCTGTGGAGTTGTGGGATAGCGGGGCAGGCTCTCCCGGCTTGATCAATGGATGAAGTGTTTCCTGACCTTCAATGCACTTGCCGTCCGGTCTGTTGATTGGAGCTGTCCACGAAATTATTATCCAGCGTGATTGTTTGATCGTATTGCTGCTCGGGATGCTGAATCGTGCGGACACCGCTGAATGTTGCACTGTCATTTTCTTCCTGTTTGCGGAACGCCGTTTGGCCAACGCGCCGGAATATAGTGTCTTCCTGTTCCCAAAGAATTTGAAACACGGCTAAGGAATCCTGCTTGCCGCGGAATGCGGCACGCATGACGGGGCGCACATTGGTTTCAAACCCGGGCGGCAATCCATCGACAACGGCCTGCGTAGTCATGATTTGCCGGGCTCTTGTAACGGCGGTTACGCGCGCGGCAATATTCACGGCATCGCCGAACACATCGTTTTCCTTGTGAAGGACCTCGCCGTAATGGTAGCCGATGCGGACAAAGATTGAATGTTCTCCACCCGGACGCCGCGCTTCGATTGCACGATGCATGGCACTGGCAGCCAGGGTCGCCAGGATGATATTGGGGAATGAACACATGATTTCATCGCCGATAGTCTTGATCAGGATACCTTTATGCGCGGCAACTTCCTGGGTCAGAATGTTCAGGGTATGCGTGATGACATGCAGCGCCACATCATTTCCCAGCTTGTCATACAAAGCGGTGCTTCCGCAGATATCCGCGAACAGGATGACCATCTTGCTTTTCTTTGAGACGGAATAGGCTGTCCGGTTCTGAACGGCAAGGTTCTGTTTGGACGCATAGCGGATAATTTCCGCAATGCGCATGTCTTCCTTCAGCATGGCAAATTCGATAGGCGTTAGCCCTTCCTTGTTCTTTATTCGAAGTGTTGCACCATAGGAAAGCAGCAACAGCACCAGATCGGAATAGCCTTTATCAATGGCAAGGAAAAGCGGGATCTCGCCATTCTGGCGAAAATTGATTTCCACACCGGAAAGGAGCGCCTGATGCAGCGAAACAAAATCGCCATTGACGATTGCATTGATCACATCGCTTCTGGAGTCGACGGTGTCGATCTTGGGATTGTCTGCGAATTTATTCTTTCTCCTGAGCTTCTTGAGCGGCTTCAGGTGGTACATCTTGTTCAGCAAGGCAACACATATGAGCAAGCCCGACGCCATAATCATTGCAGACTGGCTGATGCCCAACTGATTGGCAAGGTGCTCCGGCAAATTGGCACCGATGGCCAGAACCGAAACCGTGAGGAACAGCATGAATTTGAGATAGCGAAACAGGGAAATAACGACCGTTACTGCCAGCGTGGCCAACAACAGGTTGCGGTCAATTACGTTCCCGATAGCACCATCAGGCAAATTGGCGGCAAGCGCCATGATGGAGACAATAACCAGAATTACTATTTCGCGATTTTTGATTCTAATTTGCACTTGCTACATCCTCCGTCACCGCATTCTCTATCGGCTTCAAGGGAGTGCAAGTATATCGGCTGGACTGAGCTTAGGAGCTAACGGAATCCACTTGATGCCTGCATGGAAACCGGCAATCCCGCTGTCTTAGAACCATGAGGCTCCTTAGACCGGTAACTTTGCGTCCCTATCTTTCAATAGGTTTGCTTTTTGTAGAGCTAATTTACTCTATAACAAACATATTTCATAGATGCTGCAAGGGTTATCCCTGCCTAACCATACCAATTTACGCAGGTTATGTTGCAGGATACGACTGCGCAATATCTTGGTCTGTGCGCAGGCGCACCCTCAACAAATTATCTATTGGGCTTCAGAGGACAAATAAAAGCGCTTAATGCGTCGTCGCGGGAGTGATCAGCGGCTGAACATCGTGACTGTGTTTCTTCACTTGTTTGGCCATCTTCTTTTCCTTCGGCGTCATCAACGGTTTCTTTTTTGAGTCTCTATCAGAGTGATGTGACTTGGGCATAATTCAACTCCTTATCGTAGTTAAGGGAGAAAGTGCAAATTCATGCTACTCCAGTGCATCGGCTTTGTCTGAACTTTGTTTTGGCTGCTCCAACCCCATTATCGGCAACTCCTCGCGGCACAACTTGAGCGCCTCAAATACCTTGAGTGCCGCATAGGCATCATTCGCCGCATACAGCATCTGCTGCTGTGTAAGTTGAAGTTGCGACCAATCGGTAGTGGTAATTTTCTTCGACTTGGCAAAGCGTTGATTGAACACCAGTCCCACCGCCGCTCGGGCCCCCATTTCCTTGCGGTAACCCTGCATGCTGAACACCGTATTCAGGTCCACCACCCCGCTGAATTTAACGCCCAGTTTCCTGAAAATTTGCCCGCTGTCCGATCGGAGGCCGAACCCCACCTTGATTACCTCATCCGATTGCAGCAAATCGATCAGGAACGGCAGTCCATCTTCTCTATGCACTTGAAACAGGTACGCCTTGTCATGCAAGGCAAACTGCACCACATGCGGTCCCTCGCTCACATCGCCGACAACAAACGTCGGACGGGATTCGGTATCGAATCCAACAATGCCCGCCGCCTTGATCTCGGCAGTGGCTGAAGCAAACTCTGACTTGCTTGTCGGTACATGGATGTGCGGCAGCGTGAGGCCGGTAAACGGCGCCATCAGTGCGATCTCTTCTTTGGTTGGGGCGAGTTTTTTCATATAACGAATACTTGGTTTCCGTGTTGAGGACGGCTAAATACCACACGAAACCGTAGTCTGTCCCAAATTATGCACTTTGCCGACAGGGCCACCCTCAAGGTAGACTGCAAGGGTAGGGTGATGCGCTTTGCCCCGAGATGAAATGGAAAGACGTGATGGGATCACCCGTCGAGATCAAGATGCCCAAGTACCCGGAATGCTGGACAGCCTGTGGAAGCTGTGCCAACGGTGATATCGTCGTGCAAAGCGTGCTGATTTCGCCGGGAGGCAAAGTGAAGCGGGACGACACCATCATCGTTCTGGAAACAGGCAAGGTCGCAATCGATATTCCATCTCCTTACGACGGAACCATCATCGAGGTTCTGGTGCAGGAATACGATCCCATCGATCAGGGAGAAGTGATCGCCTTGATCGAAGTGGACTGAGTCGTCATCAGACGGCTACCTGGTCTCGACTGCCCTCGCTCTCAACTGTCCGCACGCACCTTCGACTTCCTGCCCAGCCGAATCGCGCACCCTGGAGTAGATGCCCTGCTGATTGAGACTGTGCGCCATGGCCGCAATCCGCTCGGAAGAAGGGCGGCGATAGTTCAGGCCGTCGACTTCGTTGAAGGGAATGAAGTTCATGATGGCGTATTTGCCGGAGAGGAGTTGGATGATGCGCTCCAACTCAGTGTCGCTGTCGTTCACACCCTCGATTAACGTCCATTGATATTGCACCGGATAACCGGTAGAGCGCGCATATGATTCAGCTCGATCAACCAACTCTCCGATCGCGATCCGAGGTGCATGCGGAAGCAATTTTGCGCGTAACGCCGCATCGGTGGTGTGCAGTGAAAGTGCGAGCGCAGGTTTGACAGTCTCCTTTGGCAGCCGCTCGAACACTCGGAGGTCGCCGACCGTGGAAAAAACCAGATTCTTGTGCCCGATATTGCCCTGTGTGCCAAGCAACTGAATCGCTTCCAGCACGTTGTCGAGATTGTGGGCCGGTTCGCCCATGCCCATGAACACCACCTTGTTCACTGCGCGGCGTTTGCGTGCGAGCACCACCTGGGCGACGATCTCGGCGCTGCCGAGTTGGCGCAGCAAGCCGTTGCGGCCGCTCATGCAGAACACACAGCCCACGGCACAACCCACCTGTGTCGAAACACACAACCCACCCCGCGGCAGCAACACACTCTCCACCATCTGACCATCATGCAGTTCCACCAACAGTCGAGCGACATTATCGTCGGCGGGATATTCACCATGCAGGCGCGCAAGTCCGTTCAACTCCGCTTCAATGGCGGGCAACTCATTGCGCAGTGCAAGCGGAAAGAACCCCTCTGCTGTGCTGTGCGCCCTGTCGTACGAGCTGACTTGGCTCCAACCGCGCAGCAAACGATCTTCGTGGCACGGCTTGGCACCGAGATCACGCAGACGTTGGCGAAGATGGGAGATATGCATCGGGGCGAGGAGGATGAGTACTAAAATATTTGCGGGAAAGCAGTTCGAATTCTAACCCGGGCAGTCCCAGTGCAGGGTACGCGCGTAATGCTGCTTGAGGGCTCGCCTTGATGGTGTTGAAGTGGAAACAGACAGAATTGACGTTTTGTTCTATCTATTTTTCAGGATGAAAGTAATTGCCTATGTAATTGTATCTATTGACAGCTTGCCGATCGGCACGTACTGTGTATACCCTGTTTGTTATCGTGGTTTAACGATTTGCCAAATGGACAAACAGATGCGCTCGAAAATTTACGAAGGGAACGTTGTGTCAGACATCCATAGAGAAAACCGTTTACAGATTGCGCGTCACCTGGAACAGGATCGCATGCAATTCAAATATATCGAAAAATTGCCTGCCACTTTATTGCTGGCGCTATTCCTTATCAGTGGTTTTGCGCATGCAGACGACATCTCCTTGATTAAAGAAGCAAATGCAGCTCTGTCCCAGAAGGATTACAACGGAGCCTTTTCCAAATTTTCTGTCCTGGCACAACAAGGAAATGCTACAGCCCAATTTAACCTGGGAGCTTTTTATCTGAATGGCCAGGGCGTCCAGAGAGATGAAAAACAGGCTTTCGAATGGTTCTCAAAATCGGCAGCACAAGGGAATGCCCGTGCTTTGCAAATTCTGCAAAGCGCAGCAGCACAAGGCAACGAAAACGCTAAAAAAGAACTGAATAAAATTTCGCAGCAAACGGCGACCCAGCCGACGCCGCCACCCGCACCACCCGCACCGTCACTGCAAGCGCCACTGCTTCCCGGAGAACAAAAATCTCTTCTGACGGAAGCAAATGCCGCATTGGCCCAGAAGGATTACAACACCGCGTTCGCCAAATTCCTTGTGCTGGCCCAAGCAGGCAATGCGGCAGCCCAATTTAATGTGGGTGCTTTCTATCTCAACGGACAGGGTGTTCAGAAAGACGAAAAACAGGCTCACGACTGGTTTGCTAAATCAGCGGCACAGGGGGATGCACGCGCTTTGCGCATTGTGCCGGGTGCAGCACCGAAGGCAAATGAGAATGCGAAAAACACCCAAGAGGTGCCGGCTCAATCTACAGCCGGTGTTGCGCCCCCGTTAAGCGAGCCAGATGCCAAAGCGCGGGCTCAGGCAGAGGCACAAGCCAAAGCAGATGCAAAAGCCAAGGCAGAAGCTCAAGCAAGAGCTGAGGCAAAAGCTGAAGCCCAGGCAAAAGCAAAGGCGGAAGCCCAGGCCAAGGCAGAGGCACAAGCCAAAGCAGAAGCCAAAGCAGAAGCAAGAGCGAAAGCTCAAGCCAAAAACACATCACATTCAAGATCAAGACGGTCGGATGAGTCTCAACCGGAATTTTCGCTTGGCGTAAGTCTGGGGCAGACAGGAAAAATGACCGGAATCAGCAACTCGTCTTCCGTGGGTTTGCTGGCGGGATACAAAATAAATTCGACCTTCAGCGTAGAACTGGCTTATAACTCGCTCTACCGCAATGCCAATGCCGACAGCTATTTATCCTCGTCACTTCCCGGAACGACTGGAACTTTTGGCCTGACCTCCTTCAGCGCGGCGGGCCAATATAAATATGACCTGGGTGACAGTTTGTCGCTGCTTGGGAGTCTTGGATTGCACTCGTCAAGCTATAAAATCAATAGCTCAAGCAGTGGTTCGAGGACGGGTAGTTCCAGCGGGTTGGTCATGGGGATAAAGGTTCAATATGACCTGACCAGGACCGTTGGCATACGCGGCGGATTTGACACATATACCGAGAGTGGCGGGTTAACCGGTACGTTGACTGAAGTCGGGATGGCCGTGATTACCAAGTTCTGATTTCAGAAAATCCGGACAGGCTGCAGAAAATAAAAAGCCCGGCATCGCCGGGTTTTTTCTTGAAACTGTTTCGTTCCGGAATATCCGATTCCGGTACCGTCTGTATCGGAAGTCTTGCTACTCCATTGCCGATAACAACTTGGGCAAGTTAACGGGTTTGATCAGCACTTTCCAGTGGGAAGATTGTGTTATCGCCATTTGCTCCGGCGATGTGTTTCCCGTAAGCAGCACTGCCTTGATCGGGACTGCCGACCTTGTCTGAATGGCATTGAGCAACTGCAAGCCATTCATGCCGGGAAGACGGAAGTCTGAAATGTAATGGTCTGCCGCCATTGCTTCAGCGCTCCCAAGTACATCTTCGGCCGTACTGAAATGCGTGACGTGTGCGCCAGCGATTTCAAGTGAAAACTTGATGGCATCCGCCACAATTGCATCATCTTCGACGACCACGATCCGCTTTCCTGAAAAACGGGCAGACGCGACAGTTTGCGGGGTAGTTGAGGCCGGTATTGCCTGGGCCTGCACATCTGATTCATTGGCCAGCGGCACGTAAAGTTCAAACAGGGAACCTTTGCCTAAACGGGAGCGCAACCGCACTTCGATGCCGAGCAGTTTACTCAGCCGCTTGACGATGGCCAAACCCAGGCCAACACCCTTGGCGCGATCCCGTTGCGGATTGTCGACCTGAAAGTACTCCTCGAATATCGAGTCCGCCTGTTCGGGGGCAATACCGATTCCCGTGTCCCATACCTGGATCAGTGCGTGATCCTTCCGCCGCCGGACGCCCACCAGAACACCGCCGCGCGATGTGTATTTCACGGCATTGCTGACAAGGTTGCGCAACAGGGTCAGGAGCAAATTGTCGTCGCAGAAAATTGCCAGGCTGTCCCTTGGGTAATGGGATCGGAAGCTCAGGTTTTTCCCCCGGAAAGAGGCAGTAAACTCGGCTTCGATCATCCCCAGCAAATCGTCGGCCTGAATCACCGTCGGCTTCGGTTCGATCATGCCGGCATCGAGCCTGGATAAATCGAGCAACTCGTTCAGAAGTTCACTAAGGGAGTCCACCGACTTCGAGAGATTGCGGCTGAGCCGCTTCTGCTTCTCGTCCAGTGCAGTCATGGCCAGGGCCTCGTTAAACAGCCCGATGGCCTGAAGCGGTTGGCGCAGGTCGTGGCTGGCTGCGGCGAGGAAATGTGATTTGGCGCGCGTGGCTGCTTCGGCAGTTTCTTTGGCGATCGAGAGTGCAAACGTGCGCTCCTCTACCAGCCTTTCCAGGTGATTGCGGTGCCGTTCCAGTTCGGCCTTGCTTCGCTTGAGCTCGGTGATATCGCGGGTGACGGAAATAGCGCCTGAGATATGCCCGTCCGCCGCCCGTTCTGCCACGATGAAACACAGGCCGGTACGCATGTTGTCGTCCGGCGGAGTTATCTGCATTTCGAATTCGCTGCGCTCGCCTGTGGCAAGCGTGTGTTCCAGGGCGCGCAGGTAGGTTTCCGGCATCGGCAAATTAACGGGATTGTTTTCCCGTAGCGACTTGCCCAGCATCTGTTCAGCTTTGATGGAAAAACTTCGTTCCAGCACGGGGTTGACATAGATGCGGCGGCCTTCACGGTCATAGCGAACCAAAATGTCCGGCAGGTTTTCCGTCAGGGTGCGGAATTCCAGCTCGCTTGCAAGCAATGCCTCCTCGGCTCGTTTGCGCTCAATGGCGATGCAGACCAGATGGGTGGATTTTTCGATGACGGAAATGTCGAACTCTGCAGGCGAGCACACCTCGCGATGGTAGACGGCAAAGGTGCCCAGTACCTTGCCGGTGGAGGACCGGATGGGTTCCGACCAGCACGCGGCCAGCCCGGCCTTGGCGGCGAGGCCTTTGTAGGGGGTCCAATAGGGGTGCGTCATGATATCTTCGACAATCACGCGCTCTCCGGTTGCGGCAGCCGTCCCGCAGGAACCAACGCCAATGCCGATTTCCACTCCCTCGATTCCTTCGTTATAAAAATCTGGCAGGCTTGGCCCGATACTCTTATGGAAACGTTTGCCCCCCCTGTCCAGCAGCATGATGGTGCAAATTATTCCGGGATTAAGTTGCTCCACGCCCAGGACAATACCTTCGAGAACCTCCTGTAACGAGGTGTTTCCGGACAGCAGTTCCAGCGTCTGACTGCGAAATTTTTCATACCTCTCGGCGCGCTTGCGCTCGGTGATGTCGCGGGCGAAAACATAGAATTCGCCGCTGTTCATTGCCGAGTAACTACCGCTCGCTTCGAGATCGACCAGATGTCCCTGTTTGTGGCGAAGGCGTGTTTCGAAGCGGCCATAGCCTACTTCCATGACTTCCTTGATATGAGCTGCAGTTTCTTCTGGAGCGTCAACAGCCTCCAGATCAGGAATGCGCATGGTTAGCAGCTCTTCGCGGGAATATCCCACCATCCCACAAAATGCGTTGTTGGCCTCGAGGATGCGCTCATCCTTTGCCTGCGCCACCCAAAAACCGTCCAGGGAGGTCTGGATAAGTTTCTGTTGTTCGAGCACGCGCTGGCGGTTTTCGCTGTCGCGCAAAGCGGTCTCCGCCCGCTTGAGTTCGGTGATGTCGGTCAGCGCGATGCGTACCACGGGGAGGAGTCCGTCTTTTACCAGGCGCAGCGAATCAAGCTGGACATGCAGGAACTGTCCATCGCGTCGCGTGATATCCAGTTCGCAGGTCAGTTTTCCTTCATGCTGCTGTACGTCCATGAAATGCCGATACCAGCGGTCATGGCATTCGGGCGCAAGGAATTCGGAAAAACGCCGGCGCAGCAACTTGCTGCGCACCTCACCCAGCATAGCTGCGCCGGTAAGATTGATTTCGGCGATCAGGGCCTTGTGGCTGAGGGTGAGGTAACCGACAGGAGCGAAGTCATAGAAATCGACATAGCGGTCGCGGGACTCTTCCAGCATGACCCCGGATTGGCGCAGAGCTTCGTTCTGCATTTCCAGCTCGATCTCGTGCACCTGAAGTTCATGGTGCAGATCCCCGGGGGGGGCAACTGGCGCATTCTCCGGCTGCGCGCGGGCGAGTTGCGACTCGACAGAGGCGCGCAGCTCTTTTTGCTCGTTTTGTTCCTTGCTCAAGTTGTTTGCTCCCGGTTTGGTGGGGATTGAGTTCGGTCGACAAAGACATCATCCGCACCCGGGGGCTCGCCAGGATATTGCGCCAGCACGTCCCTGTTGCTGCTGTTTCGCAAGACAGCACCTTCATTCACGGACATGAAAATCGGCTGGAGAAATTGCTCGCTGACGCGAGTGGCGTGCTGTGAGAGTTGGAACAGGTGCTCCCCCTTCATCGAACAAGTCAAGCTGCGGCAATTATTCCCGTCGTTGCGGATTAATTGTTCTGCGCCAGCCTCACTCTTCTGGGGACTCTGCCGTGAGCCTTGCGCCGTACTTGCGGCGCGATGTGCATCTGGCAGATCTGCAAGTGGGCAGACTGTATGGAGTTGGGCGATGTATGTCAATGCCGACGGTAAGGGCAAAACAAGGAGAACGCCCGGTCCGCTGGTGTGCGGCAATACCGTGGACGATTGCCATGATTTGTTACCACCGATTTTCGCTGCGATCGATTGCAAAAAAATTGCACGGTACGCAAGCAATCAACTACCGCTTCGCTCAGCTATATATCCCCTGTTGTCAGTTCACTACTGGCAAAGCTTTGCCTTCATTTGCTTGCCAAAAACGAATGGCGGGCCTAGATTTAATACATTGATTGCAGATAGAGGCAGCAATGGCTGAAGCAGGCGGAATTCAACCCGCGACAGATGACGACCAGTCCGATGTGGATGCGCTATGTGTGCGTACCCTGTTTGAGCGTATCTACTTTGTGAATGCGTTGGCTCCGTTGGGAACGTTGTTTCTGGGCTGGTATGAGAAGGATTCGGTGAGCCTGTCTTCCCTTGCCGGGTGGTTGTTTCTTATGACACTGCTCCAGACAGTTACGCTCTGGAACTCGAAGCGCTTGCTGCGCCAACCAGTGCCGAAAGAGACGTTGCGCTATTGGTACAATTTTCAGCTCTATCTGAGTGGATTGGAAGGAATGTGCTGGGGTTCGGCGGTGATCTTCTTTCATTCCATCGGAGGCGCCGGTCAGACCAACAATCTTACCGTGTTGACGGTGATCATAACCGTAGTCTGCATCAGTATTTTCGCTTTGGCTCCCTCATACCAAATTTTTATCAGCTTCATTAGTGGCGCGTTGTTGATCCCGGTCGCGCACTATTTCTGGGTGGGCGATATGAATCGTCCCGCTTATGTCATCGGCATTCTCACGCTACTGTTGGCCTTGATCAGGCTCGGGCGGGTAGCCAACCTGGAGTTTGTCGAGGGAGTGCGTCGGCTGGTGTTGATTCAGAGTATCTCGATGCAACTGGAACAACGCAACCAGCAACTTGACAAACTGAACCGGAAAATCAATGACATTGCGATACATGACAAGTTGACCGGTTTGTACAACCGCCACTTTATTGTCGATCAACTGGAGATGCAGTATGGGGCGTACGTGCGTTACGGCAATGCGTGCAGCATCGTTATGATCGACATCGATCATTTCAAGCAGGTCAATGACCGTTACGGGCATATTGTGGGCGACAAAGTTCTTGTTGCATTCAGTCGGCGCGTGGAAATCATGGTACGGCAGGGCGACTTGATCGGACGCTACGGTGGCGAGGAGTTTCTGCTGGTCTTGCCAATGACTGGTCTTGCTGCAGCGTTGCAGCTTGCCGAGCGTATACGCATCAGCCTGACGGATCAGTCGCTGGTCGAACAGCCTGCCATGCATGTGGTCACTGCTTCATTCGGCGTAGCAGAGATCCGGAGCGGGGAGTCTATTGACGATTGGCTTCTTCGATCAGATCAGGCGCTGTACTCCGCCAAAGAGCATGGGCGCAATTGCGTGATGGAATGGATGTCATGAATCCAACGGATCGGGCTGCCACCCGCCAAAAAAAGACGGGAGCCAGAGCCCCCGTCTCAACGGTACTACAACATGAATACTGCACTGCAAGGCCTGGCAGCGACGCGCTGCAAGACCCGGTGCAGAAGGTTACCGGTTTTGGAAATTGAAACCATTGTACTGAAGTACAGGAGGCGCTTGCCGCCTCAGGCCGCGAACATTTTCAACAGCCAATACATGCTCACCGCACCCACGAAAACACCTGCAACAAAAATCCGCAGTGCTATTGAAGTGTTTGTTTCAGTTTTATATTTTTCCTCGGGTGGTTGTATGGCTTCCCACTCGCTGATGATCTGAACGGCTTCGGCGTAATCTTCGTCGGCGACCAGCACACGCACAAAGCCCATCGTCGAAAGCTCGCCGATGCCACCCTGCAGATACTCTCCGTCGATGCGCCCTGAAATGTTGCGCTGTTCAAGCAGGTTCAGGACCATGTGGGCGTCCAGCCCGGTGGAGGCTTCATAGACGCATTTCATCGGCTACTTGCCTTGGCCGCCGCGCCGTTCAATCGGCGCATTGAATCTCTCGATGTTTTCCTCCGCCTGCCTGAGCGCGGTGATGTCATGGACGATGGCCAGGCATCTTTGAACACCATCTTCCGATGCGATCAATTGCAGGTTGACATCTACCGGATAGGTGCTGCCATTCTCGCGTGCCTGCACTGTCTGATAGGTGATCGACTCCCGCTCACCCAGACGCAACAGATCGATCCTCGCCCCGAATGATTCGATGCTCGATTCCGGATGCAAGCCAAGGATGGTTTTCTTTTGCAGTTGCTCCAGGGTATAGCCAAGATTTTCCAGTGCGTAATCGTTGGCGTAGGTGATCTGCAATGTGTCGGTATCGAACATGAATATCTCGTTCGGGCTGCGTATCCGCAGGGCCTGTTCGTAGTGGCGCTGCAGTTCCTTGCGGCGCTTTTCCAGGGACCATGCGCGGCGCTGGAACCTCAGGCTATAAAAGGCGAATGTGCATGCCAGCACCAGCGCCATCAGGAAGTAGGGCGCATGCAAATCGCGCCACCACACCGCCTTGATCTCTGTCACGGGCATTTCAACAAACAGCGTGAGCGGATAGTGCTGCAGGCGACGCATCACCAGCAAGCCTGTCGTCTTGCCGGCGCTGTTCCGGACCTCGACCAGCCCTTGTTGCGTGCGCTCGTTTGCGTGCAGACACTCTGCCATGGCACCCTCGACCGGCTTGCCATACAGCTCGTCCTGGCTTACGGCATCCGGCTTGGGATAGCGGCTCACCAGATAGCCATCGTCGCGTACCAGGCCCAGCGCAGTGATCCTGGGGGTGATCGAATCTATCCAGTAGCGTTGCATCATGTCGACCGGCAAGTTTGCGCTGATGATGTAGATCAGTTTGCCCGCATGGTCAGTTACGGCATAGCGTGCAGAAACGACCCAGCTTGTGTCTATATGCCCGGTGACGGGGCGACCAATGGCGAAGGGAGAGCCTTGTTGCAGTTCGTCGCGTATCTTCTTGAATAAAGGGTCACCGGCAAGCGTTGGCAGTCCCGGCTGGTTGGGGGCTGACCCGGTCAACAGTATCTGGCCATCGGCGCCGATCAGCATCACATTGTCCAGTTCGGTATGCAGACTCTGAAACCGCCAGACCAACGCAAATGCGCGGTTGAGATCGGGCTTCTTGCGCGGGTCGGACAAATCCGAGCCCAGGTTTTGCATGCCGATCTTCAGCTGGGTAAAGTAAATATCGATCGAGTTCTCGCTCAGGGCGGCAATCGTCGCCACCTGGCTGGCCTGCTCGGATTTGGCTTCGCGCCAGGACTGCGAGATCAGGAAAACAGCGTAGGCAAGCAGCACAAAAACCAGCAACGTAGCCGAATATTTCAGAATCCGTCCGGGGCGATGTTCTCTACTGGAGCTTGGCATTTGTTTCTCTCATGCAATAACGGAGACGGTAATACAGTATGTGCGATGAATCGAATTGTTTTTCACTACCCGCAATTTATCATCCCGCGCAGCAAGAGTTCAACTTTCATTTCTTGCGCCGTGAAGCACTTGCAGAGATTGAGGATATCGCAAAGCGGAACGGTTAACTGAGGAAGCGCAAAAACATATCCCCCGGCTATGCCAGGGGATACTTGCTGGTCGCGGGAATGGACCAGTACAGAACGGCGTTTTGCAACCTGGTCGGAGTGCTCCTTTTAAGAGAGCATCTCACGCGCTGCCGCCAAGTCACTTTCGAAACGAACAAAGAACTTGCGATACAACTCAGTATCAAGCCCCATCAGCTTGACTGCCCTGACGTTATCCCATTTGACAACTTTGGTTTTTGAAAGAGTCAGCATATTCGCCACGGTTACGACATCGGCATAGCTGGCACGTGTGCTCGCAGTTTCGTGATGGGTATTCTCATGTGCCATCGGTATTTCAACCAACTTCGCTGGAAATTCCCAGAGTTTCAGCAACCGTTCGCCGACCAATGCGTTGAATTTCTGGATGATAGTGGCAATCGCCTCGTCGTCAGCCGACAGATTCTTGTCCCCTATGTAGAGCAGTAGCGGCAACCTGCCGATATCGTGGACCAGCCCTGCCTGCATGGCTTGATCCTGTGACAGATGTTTTTGGCTCTTTGCCAGTACATAACAGATTGCCGCCACTTCGCGGCTGTGATCCAGAAATTCTTCAAGATGTTTCTTGAGGGCAGGTTTCTGGATGCTTGAAGCTTCGTCCATTGAGGCCGCAATGATCAGTGTGCGCAGCTTCTCGTAGCCTATGCGGGCAACGGCGGAGTTGATGTTGTCCAGCTTTGGCTTGCGGGCATAGAAAGCGCCATTGGCGGTCTTGAGTAACCGGGCGACAAAAACCGGATCGGAAGTTACCGAAGACGAGATCTTTCCGGCTGAGGTTTTGATGTTGTCCAGCATTTTCAGGACATTGACTGCCCAAGAGGGTATCGCTGGCAGCACGAAATCGTTGTGTTCCATCGCCTCGGATGATTCTTCGGCGATCGTGTTTGAAGTGAAGGTTAACATTGAAAATCTCCTTTGATCATATTCGGAACGATTTAAACCAAATCCCCAGGGAGTCCAGTTCCATCTATCTATTCCATCCAGATTTCGGACGAATTCGACCCCGTATTCCCGGCTCGAAAAACTCACCACATCGCGCGCAAATTACGGCACTTCAAACGCCATGGATATATGTAGTATTACTTAATGAATTCCCGCCCAAATCTGTCTGATAACAGTATTGATTCGGCAATTGCACCGTACGTCAGCTTTGAATCAACCGGCACTCTATTTTCTTTTTCTTGTGCAAACCGTTCGACAACGCACAGAACAGGGTATCAATGTCTTCCAGAATTCGATTTCACCCTGCGTAACGAATTCACGCGGAAACCTCTATTCGCCGGAAGCTAAGGTCTGCATACGGCTTCTTTTTGAAATTGCGGTGAATAAATAGCAGTTGAATTGGCTCCAGGGGCAACCCTTGGTTTGGAATGGAACAACACACTGGGATTTGATATGCCTGCTTCTATTACGCTGGATGTTCACTATGCGCCAAAGAATTTGCGCGACCGGATTGCTTACGGCTTCATACGGTTTTTAAGGCTTTGCGCCGACATTTTCTTTTCCAAACGCTACGGCCATCGTGCGGTGGTGCTGGAAACCGTGGCGGCGGTGCCGGGCATGGTGGGTGGTGCGTTTCAGCATTTTCGCTCACTGCGCCGCATGAAAAGCGATCACGGCTGGATACACACGCTTCTCGACGAAGCCGAAAATGAACGCCAGCACTTGATGACCTTCATTCATATTGCCAAACCCTCATGGCTTGAACGCCTGCTGGTGCTGATCGTCCAGGGCATTTTCTACAACTTTTACTTCCTGCTTTACCTGATTTCACCCAGAACCGCACATCGGGTGGTGGGCTATCTGGAAGAAGAAGCCGTCCACAGCTACAGCGAGTATCTGGCGGGTGTTGAAAACGGCACCTACGCCAACGTAGCGGCCCCGGAAATTGCCATCGCCTACTGGAAGCTCGCAGCCGATGCCCGCTTGCGAGACATCATTATCGCGGTGCGTGCAGATGAATGTCTGCACCGCGATGTGAATCACGAATATGCCAACGAGCTGGATAGAGCTGTGCACTGAAGAATTAAGTACCAGGGAGAACAGACTTGATCGGCGCTTCCCTACAACTGAATCTCAACGAAGGTGATGTCGTCGTGGAAGGCGTTGTTGCCGTGAAATTGCTCAAGCGCCGAGATCAAACCTTCAAGGGGTACCGTAGTATCCATGGAGGCAAGAAACTGTTTTACCCGCGCCACCCCGAAAAATTCGCCCGTTGAATTCTGTGTCTCGGTAATGCCATCGGTGATGATGCAGAGCCTCTCACCCACGCCGACAGACAATTCCACGCAACCACCCGGCACATCAATTTCCTGCACGAGACCGAACGGAAGAAGACCGGTGGAAGAAAGCGTATTCAGTTCCTTGCCGTCGGCACCCAACAGAACACACTCGGGCATGCCGGCGCTCCAGAGCCTGATTTTGTCGCGCGTGGCGGAAATTTCGACGATGCAGGCGGTCATGAATATCTCAGTGGGAAGCTGCCGGTAAATGACGTCGTTGATCGAGGCCACAGTGGCATCGATATTATTACTGGCAGTGGCGCCGCTATAGAACACTTGCGAAACAAGAGGGGCTGCAGCCGCCGCCCGCAGTCCGTGGCCGGTAAAGTCACCGACCAGCACCCACTGGCTGCCATCGGGTGTAAATGTCGAGAGCAGAATATCGCCATTGGTACGCTCGGCCGGCGCGACAAGGTATCGCAGATGCCGGTCATCGAACTGTCTGTGCGAGCGCATGCGGATGATGATGTCCTCGACGAGCGTGCGTTCATCAATCAGGGCCTCGTTGCGGATTTCGAGCGCCCGTCTGGCTTGTCGCAATGCCAACTGAGTGTGCATGCGTGCCAGGATGATAGGCGCGCGGTAAGGCTTGGTGATGTAATCCACTGCGCCGAGTGCGAAGCCCTTCTCTTCGTCTTCGGTTGAGTGCTGACCCGTAACAAAGATGACCGGAATGTCCCGAGTGGCGGGGGTGTCCTGTAGCCGGGTGAGCACTTCATAGCCATCCATGCCAGGCATCAATACGTCAAGCAGGATCAGATCCGGTTTCGGTTCACCGGCGGCGAGTTGCAGGGCAAGCTCACCGGACGGTGCCGCCAGTACAGCATGATGCGGCTGGAGCAGGTTGTGGAGAATTGTCAGATCGATCGCATTGTCGTCCACGATGAGAACAGTAATCTGCAGAGGGCTATCCGGTGTGGGGCTGTTCTTGTCGAATGCTTGCATGATGGACACCTTGATAAGTGCGAGCGACTCCTCGACCGTGCGCCATTCTTCGCGGTTATCAAATGGTGTTCTGTTCGCCAGATCACACATAACCGCAATCAGGGTAGTCCGCTTGGTGACCCCGGGAAGGAATGATTGGGATGGGTTTTGTTATTCACTTTGGCTTGTTGCCAAAGTCATTGCGATGCCAGGCATTGCATCCCTCTTTTGGAAAGGGGGCGAGAGGGGTTGAGAGAGTGTCATGCAGGTTCTGCATGTCCTCCCGGCAGCGAAGACACATTCACTCCATCACGCACAGCCAGGCCTTCTGGAACCAGCTCAGCGAACTCCACCAGGCATTGGCGCCTTCAAGCGCTTTTTCGCCCGCTTCCGACAACACAAAACTCCGCGTGTAGCCGCCCTCGTTGCTCTCCACGGGTTTGACCCAGCCAAAGCGCATCATCAATTTACCTGTCACATCGGGACAAAGCGTACCGGGCACGAACAGCGGCTCCACCTCATCGCTCAGCCAGGTGCGGTTCTGGATGAAATACCCGCCCAGCATGCGCTGCGCCTCGCTTTCAATGTGGTCGGTTCGCAGCCGATAGACCAACTGGGCACCGTGATGAACAAAGCTGAGTGCCTTCATCAACTGCACGCGCAACCCGGCAAGATCGCAAGAAACCTCCTTGCCTATGGAGGCGGGCCGGGAATTCCCTGTGCAATCTTTCATGGTGTATGACATGGCAACCCCAATCATGTCGTTAACTTTGCTCGTCGAAACGTGAGACCCATTGTTCCGACAAAAAAATCCGTGCCGTGTTAGTTATATCGGAAAGAAAACGATCCTGATAAGGGCGAAGCATGAAAATCGCAGCGAGTACCTATCCTGTGATATCTGCCTACTTCGGATGGGTAAAAGTGCAGGCATCAGCCGTGCCGGGCGGTCACGGGGAAATTATCGGGTGAGGGACAACTCATCACGCGACAGGTTCCAGACGCTCGATAATTCTCCAATGTGCCATCCAATTTGCTATAAAGCGCATCGCGATCATCTTGTCGTGTTTTTTGGTTGGCGGTATTACCATCCGACATTGATATTGGATTCAGCATTTTTCTCAAGAGACTATAAGGAGTTTGTCATGCGAATTTCAAAAGGAATATTAGCCATTGTTGCCATACTGCCGCTGTTTGCCGGGGTGAGTGGATGTGCAGACAACATCTTTATCGGGGTTCATCCAGGAGCGGATCGGGTGTCCTTGGCAGAAGCAAACCAGGTTGCCAACTGCAAACCCATGAGCGGCATCATTATCAGCGTTTTTGCCAAAGGCAGAGTTGAACAAGACGTGGAAGCAAACATGTATCAAATGGCACGCAATAAGGCAGCAGATGACGGTGCAGATACAGTTGTGAAGGGAGAATCGACTGAATTCGGCAAGCGAGCATTCAGTTTTTACAAATGCCGGCCTTGATTGGCTAACCGGCGACTCGTCGGTTAATCCAATTCCAGCATATCCCAACTGCTGCTCATTTCGCGGCGCTCGATGACCAGATCGGATGTGGGCTTGGCGCAGCAGAACAAGAGCATGCCCGCATCCCTTTCCTCCGCATACAACGCAATATCAGACGATTTGCCGTGATCTACCGTCCCCTGCAGCACATTACCTTTACACAAACCGCAACAGCCATCGCAGCAACCATGCGGCAGTTTGTGGCCATGCTTTCTCGCGGCTTCGAGGATGGTTTCGCCGTCTTCGGCGACAAAGGTAAGGTTGTCTGGTTGCAGCGTGATATTGAATCCCATGTCGTTTGCTGATCGCTAAGTAATAAAGCTGAATTATAAGGGGTTGGCTTGGCTTCCAATCGGTTCTCCACTTTCAGCCTCACATGGTTCGTGGCACCAGGGCTCTTTCAGCTCCGCTGCGTTGCATAAGCAATGCCAGGCGGTCCTTGCGCAATTCGTTCGACAACGTACAGAATATGGAATCAATGTCTTCCAGAATCCGATCTTCACAAGACTGAACCATGGCAATGTCAAAATCAAAAACAATCATTCTTCTCTCCATCGGCGGCTTTGTTGTTCTGCTCGCCCTCGTTGCAGTGACAATGATGTATTTTGTGGATGCCAATGCCTACAAACCCCGCTTGCAAGCGGCAGCCTCGGAAGCGTTGGGTATGGAAGTCAGCATCGGCG
>CAYOJU010000006.1:0-3937 GCA_964404355.1 uncultured Sideroxydans sp.
TCGCACAACACAAACTTGATCTCGTCATGCGGATTGAGATGCTCGAGATTGCTCCACAAGTTCTTTTCCATTTCGCCCGAAGCAGGCGTCTTGATGTCGAGCACCTTCACCACGCGTGCATCTACACCGCTTACATCGATTGGCCCACCAGTCTCCAGCGAGACCTCATAACGCTCATCACACAAGGCTTGCAGCAAAGACAGACAATTCTTCTGTGCCAGCGGCTCGCCGCCGGTGACGGTGACGTAATGCGCTCCGTGTCGAGCCACCTCGGCCAGGATCGCATCCAGCGTCATGGCCTTGCCGCCAGTGAATGCGTAAGTCGTGTCGCAATAGTTACAGCGCAAAGGACAACCGGTCAGGCGCACGAACACGGTCGGCAGGCCGACGCGGCCGGTCTCGCCTTGCAGGGAAAAGAATATCTCGCTGATACGCAACGAATCGTTTGCGGAAGATTTGGCCATCACACTACTTATTTGATGGCAGCAAGGCGTTTTTTCGCCTTCTCCGACGCGTCGCTTCCCGGGAACTGGGAGATGAGTTGCTTCAAGGTCTTCTTCGCAGCAATTTTGTTATTCAAGTCCAGCTGGCACGCCGCGATGTTGAGCATCGCTTCCTGCACGCGCGGATGATCCTGGTATTTTCCGATCAGCGCCTGATAACTGCTCACGCTGTTCTTGCAATCCTTCTGCAGAAAATAGGCATTACCCATCCAATAAAGGACGTTTGCCTCATGCACCGACTGCGGGTAGTTTTTCAGAAAATCGCGAAATGCCGTGGCGGCATTCTGGTAGTTCTCTGCCTTGTAGAAGGCATAGGCCGCCTCAAACGCACGGTTCTCGCTGACCGGATCCGCGGATACATCCTTGTTACCGACAACTCGATCAGGCGCGTTGACATTGGCATTTGCGTTGCCAACTGCTTCGCCAGCCTCGATGTGCCGCAGGCGCGTATCCAGATCGATATAGAAATCCTTTTGACGTTTCTCGGCATCCTGCAAGTTGTGCGTGAACTCTTCGCTCTGTCCGCGCAGCTTGCGTAACTCGGTGTTCAACGCTTCCATCTGTATCTGCAAATCAAGCGTGGAACGAATGTACTGTTCCTTATCCGCTTCAGCCGTGGCCAATGCTTGTTCCAGCTTGACGATGCGTTCTTCCAGTTGTTTCACTTGTTTGCGCGCGTCATCATCAGAAAACAACCCCGCCATGGCGGGGCTGCTCGCAACACACAAACAGATCAACAACCAGAAGCGCATGGACAGCACGATTACTTGGCTACGATGTCAGCACGGCGATTCTGCGACCAGCATGCCTCGCTGTGATCTGCGCAACGTGGCTTCTCTTCGCCAAAGCTGACAGTTTCAATTTGTGAAGATTTGGCACCGGACAGGATCAGCAATTTCTTAACGTTGTTGGCACGGCGTTGGCCCAGTGCCAGGTTGTACTCGCTGCTGCCGCGTTCATCTGCATTGCCTTCCACGCGCACCTTGGCATTCTTGTTCTTGGCCAGATATTCGCCGTGAGCTTGCACAGTTGCGCGATCCGATGCGGGTACCGCATCCACATCGAACGGGAAATAAATGCTGCGCTCAGCCGGTGCTGCAGCCTCTGCGTTCGCAGCGGCAGTTGCTTCGCTGGAAACAGGGGCAGTTTGCGCAGGAGCAGTAACTGGCGCAGCAGTTTCGGTAGCAGCCGGAGCTGAAGTTGCAGCAGGCTCATTGGCTGCTTCTTTCGGCTTTTCGCTCGCACAAGCGGCAAGCAGATTAACCAATATGATACTCAGAATAATTTTCTTCATTGTGATCTCCATCGTTACTGTTTAAGAAAAGGACCCCAGATCGGCTCACGTATGTCACCGCGTTGAGCGACCATCTTCTGCTTCACTCTGCCATCGCTGGATACGGTCGCCAATATACCACGACCTTGCGACTCGGTTGCGAACAAGACCAGCTTGCCGTTGGGTGCGAAACTCGGTTTCTTCTCCCACCCACCGCCGGTCAATACTTGCATCTGCTTATTCTCAAAATCCTGCACTGCGATATAGAACACACCGTCGACGAAATGAGAATATACAAAATATTTTCCGTCAGGGCTGGGGCGCGGCGAGAAATTATTGGCCCCCTCGAAAGTCAGACGTTCGGCAGTGCCGCCTTCCACCGGAACACGATAGACCTGCGCACTACCACCGCGATCTGAAGTGAACAACAGCGATTTACCGTCAGGCAGGAAACTCGGTTCGGTATCGATCGTCTCGCTGAAGGTAATGCGGCGAAGATCGCTGCCATCGCTGCGCACCAGGTACAGTTGCGAACTGCCATCGCGCGTCAGCACCATGGCCAGCTGTTTGCCGTCCGGCGACCATGTCGGCGCGCTGTTGCTGCCGGGAAAATCCGCCAGCAGCGTGCGCTGACGTGTCGCCAGCGATTGCGCGAAGACCGATGCGTGTCCCCGCTCAAAACTTACATAGGCAATTTGACTGCCGTCCGGCGACCAGGATGGTGACAGGATAGGTTCGTTCAGCGCGAGCAAGGTCTGCTCGCCATAACCGTCGCTATCCGCCACTACCAGCCGATACTTTTTGCTTTCGCGATTCACATACGCAATACGCGTGCTGAATACGCCGGGACTGCCGGTCAGTTTTTCGAAAATCAGATCGGCAACGCGATGGCCGATAGCACGCAATTGTTCGCTCTTGGCAGTCACTGCCAAGCCGACCAGTTCGGTGCGGCGCACCATATCCATCAAACGGAACCTCACTTCCACACGCCCGCCGTCCAGCGTGCGCACATTGCCGATGACCAGTGCATCAACACCCGGCCACTCGTCGTATCTCACATCACCCGGCTCATGCGGCGACTTGCCGGCCGGGTCGATCATTTTGAATAGCCCGGTACGCAACAAATCGTTGGTGACCACGTTACTGATCGGCTGTCCGACCATTTTTTCTTCCCCGGCAAAGTGCACCAATGAGAGTGGAATCTGGTGTTCGCCCGCACCGGTAATCTCAATGGTCAACTCAGCCCGTGCAGAACACGCGACACACAACAAAACGACAGCCCCCAAAAAACGCATATACATCCTTTTCTACGGTTTGATCGACAACTTGAATTCACGGAACAACTTCTGCAACGTTGGATCAGTCGGCATCGGCAGCGGTTGTGCCGAAAGGATGGCTCGCGCCGCAGCCTCATCGTATGCGGAATAGCCACTGCCTTTAAGCAACACCGGATCATCCACCAACGTTCCGTCCGGCAGCAAGGTCACCCTGAAGATCGCTTCTGCACTTGCCGGCACATCCGCCACCATTTTCATTTTGCGACGTATCTTGTTGCGTATCAGATCCTGATAACGGTCAACCTGCACCTGCATCGCCGTACTCACTTCAGCGCGAACCTCGGCCCGAACCCGCTCCTGCTCGGCCTGAACATGTTCCTGCCCGCGTTTGCTAGCCTGCATCTCATACGCTTCCAGCTCTTTGCGATCAGCTTCCTTTTTGGCCGCTGCTTTTTCCTTGTCCTTTTTGGACTGCTTCTCCTTCACTTCCACCTTCTTGCTTTTCTTGTCGCGAATCGCGATTTCGGCCTTCACCGGCGGCAAAACTGGGGATACGACCTTGGGGGGCAGCTTTGGTTCCATTTTGGCAACGGGAGGCGGTGCGCGTTCAGGCTCAGCTTCGGTATCCGGCAGGTTGTCCCACATCTCCACCACAAAGTTTTCGGGTATTCGCGATTGCCAGTGGACACCAAAATACAGCACTGAAAAAAATACAAGGTGAACAATCAGCGCCAGCACTCCGGCGGGAAAACGATAGGGTTCGGAATAGGCTAGTGCGGCACTCATCTAATCTTGGTGAGCAACCCGATCTTCTTGATATTCTGTTGTTGCAACATGTCCATGATATTGACCACCTCTTCATAGCGCACGCTCTTGTCGGCCGA
>CAYOJU010000006.1:4037-35217 GCA_964404355.1 uncultured Sideroxydans sp.
GCAACATGTCCATGATATTGACCACCTCTTCATAGCGCACGCTCTTGTCGGCCGAAATTACCACCGGCTGCTCGGAATTTTTCTTGATGCTCCTCTGCAGGCGGCTCACCAGTTCATCGCGCGAGACCGGCGATTCCTGTCCGCCCTTGGCATGGTCGCGCAATGCCAGCGTCGTATCCTTCCTGATAATGATCTCCATCGGAGCAACCGGCGGGGCCAGCGACTTGCCTACGCTGGGCAAGTCAATCTGTCCCGGATTCATCAGTGGCGCCGTGATCATGAAGATGACCAGCAATACCAGCATCACGTCGATGTAGGGCACGACGTTGATCTGGCTCATCTGGGCATGAGAAGAGCGGCGGCTGTAGTTCATGGTCGCACCTCCGACACGTTACTGGCGTAGCCAGCCGTTTGCGGGAGGAGGTGCAAGGCAGCCATTCCCGCACCCATCGCTATCGCGCACCGTGTCATGGCTGCCTCTGAAGCACGTTGGAAAACTCCTCAATGAAACTCTCGAAACGCGACGACAAGCGGGCGATATCGTAAGCGTAACGGTTGTAAGCCACCACCGCGGGGATCGCGGCGAACAGGCCCATCGCTGTTGCCACCAATGCTTCCGCAATGCCGGGCGCAACCTGCGCCAATGTTGCCTGCCCTACATTGGACAAGCCGCGAAACGCATTCATGATGCCCCACACCGTGCCGAGCAGCCCCACATACGGACTGACCGAACCGACCGTGGCCAGGAATGACAAATGCGATTCCAGGTGATCCATCTCGCGCTGGTATTTGGCGCGCATTGCCCGGCGGGCACCATCCATCACGGCGGCGCTGTCCACACCGTGAGTTTTTTTCAATTTGACGTACTCGGCAAAGCCCGAGGCAAAGATACGCTCCAGCGCGCCGACGTCGTTCCGCGATTTATTATTGGCTTGCTGATAAAGCGAATTCAGGTTCGGGTTGCCCCAGAACGCATCCTCGAATTCGAGCGACTGCTTCACTGCTGAACGCACGGCAAACATCTTCAGGAAGATGTACCACCACGACATCAGCGACACCAGCAACAGCAACCCCATCACCAGTTGCACCAGCAGGCTGGCTTCGGTGATCAGATGAACAAACGACAAGTCCTCAATCAGATCCATAGGCTCAATTCCACTGTTTACGCAAAATTTCCGGTACGCTCACCGGCTTGAAGGTCTGCACGGCCACACACACCAGATGCACCTCGCCTTCGGCCAGAACCTCATCGCCACGCATGACCATCTGTTCCAATGTCACCCTGCTGCGGCCGACCTCCTTGATCTTTGCCGACACCTGCAGCAGATCATCCAGCACCGCCGGACGCAGGTAGTCCAGCTTGATGGAACGTACCACAAACATCACATCCAGGTTTCTTATCATATCCATGTGACTGTAGCCCAGATCTCGCAACCATTCGGTGCGTGCCCGTTCCATGAAGTTCACATAATTGGCGTGATATACCACCCCGCCCGCGTCGGTGTCCTGGTAGTACACGCGAACCGGCAAAAAAAAGACTTTGTGCTCACTCATCCCATAATTCCTTGTTGTTGCCGCTACGAGGTTGGATAAGGCCGAAATGTTGATAAGCGTTCGCCGTCGCCATGCGGCCGCGCGGCGTGCGTTGCAGATAGCCCTGTTGAATGAGATAGGGCTCAATCACATCCTCGATGGTGTCACGCTCTTCACCTATCGCTGCCGCAAGGTTATCCACTCCAACTGGCCCGCCCATGAATTTTTCGATGACGGTTTGCAGTAAACGCCGGTCCATGATATCCAATCCGCGCGCGTCCACATCCAGCATGGTCAGCGCGGCATCCGCCACTTCGCGCGTGGCATTGCCGTCGGCACGAACGTCGGCGTAATCGCGCACGCGCCGCAACAAACGGTTGGCGATACGCGGCGTACCGCGCGAACGTTTGGCGATCTCCAGCGCGCCATCCTGGGAGATGGGCAATTCCAGCAAACCGGACGAGCGCGTGACGATGCGCTGCAATTCTTCCGGCGTATAAAATTCCAGACGCGCCACGATACCGAAGCGGTCGCGCAGCGGATTGGTCAGCATGCCCGCGCGCGTCGTCGCGCCAACCAGCGTAAACGGCGGCAAATCAATCTTCACCGAACGCGCTCCCGGACCTTCGCCGATCATGATGTCGATCTGGTAGTCCTCCAGCGCGGGATACAGAATTTCTTCCACCACCGGCGACAGCCGGTGTATCTCGTCGATGAACAACACATCGTTGGGTTCGAGATTGGTAAGCAGTGCAGCAAGATCGCCCGCGCGCTCCAGCACCGGACCGGAGGTATGGCGGATATTGACGCCCATCTCACGCGCGATGATTTGCGCCAAGGTCGTCTTGCCCAATCCCGGCGGACCGAACAGCAAGACATGGTCGAGCGGTTCTTTGCGCTGCTTTGCGGCCTGGATAAATATCTCCAGCTGCCCGCGAATCTTTTCCTGCCCGACGTATTCGTCGAGCTGTTTGGGGCGCAGCGCGCGCTCCAGCGCTTCCTCTTTCGGCGAGGCAGCAGCGGCTGAAATAATGCGCGGCTCAGCGGATAGGTCGTCGTTGTGGATCATGCTTTGGATAATAACTTAAGCGCCTGGCGAATGCCGTCGGATACCCCGGCCTCCTTGGGCAACTGCTTCGCAGCCCAATCCGCTTCCTTCTCGTTGTAGCCCAATGCCAGCAGCGCGTTGACAATATCGCCGGCGGACGATGCAGCAGGCGCTCCCTGTGTCGTGCCTGCAACACTTACGGAAAACTTTCCTTGCAGTTCCAGCAGCAAACGTTCGGCGGTCTTCTTACCCACGCCGGGGATTTTGGTCAGGCGCGTCGCATCCTTGTTCGCCACCGCCACTGCAAGGTCTCCCAGGCTCAGGCCGGAAAGCACCGACAGTGCAAGCTTGGGGCCTACACCGCTGATCTTGAGCAACTGGCGAAAAGCCGTGCGTTCTTCATGCGTCAGGAAACCAAACAGCAGATGCGCATCCTCGCGCACGATGAGCTGCGTGTGCAGCACCACTTTTTCATGCAGCGCGGGCAGGTTGTAGAAGGTGCTCATCGGCACGTCCACTTCGTAACCCACGCCCTGCACATCCAGCACGATCTGCGGCGGATTCTTTTCCAGCAGCGTGCCGCTCAACCTTCCAATCATGTATTTCCTTTAGTCAGTATCAGCGCCAGCGATAGCAGCGTGCCATGCACCATCATCGCACCGATGGTCGCCTTGATCGCATCGCCCAGTTGTTGCGGTTGTGCGGCATGGCGCATCAACAACAAGGCGGCTTTCACGCTCAACGGCAGCGCCAGGAAAGCCAGCAAGGCGAGCATAGGCAGCCAGCCCAGCAACACGCTGGCCAGCAGCCATATATAAGCCAGCGCCACGATCAACGCATAACCCCAACGTGCCAACGGTACCGGCAACCGCGCCACCCAGTGCAGCTTGCCCACTGCCTTATCGGCGGCACGATCGGGAAACTGATTTATGTAAAGCAGGTTAGTCACCAGCAGAGCGTAGGGCATGCCAACGATGAAGGGGGCAGCAGAAAAGCCTTTGCGCTGCACGAAATCGGTACCCACCGTGATGGCGAGAAAACCCGCAGCAACGCAAAACTCGCCCAGGCCGCGGCTGTTCAGGCGGAACGGCGGTGCGGAATAGGCCCATCCGATGAACAGCCCGGCGAGGCCGACATACATCAATTGCGGTGCAGTGCGCTCCATCAGCCATATTCCTGCGAGCGCCACACCGGCAAACAGCGCAAAACCAAACCTGCGCGTCTGCAACGGTGTCATCACCCCGTTCTGGATGAAACGGCTGCCTCCGGTAAACGGAAAAATTCGATCCGTATTTTGAGCATCGGTGCCGTTGAGGGCATCGTAATAATCATTGAGTACGTTCACCCCGGCATGTGCCAGCAAACCGAACAACAGGGTAACCAGCGCCAGCGGAACATCGAAAGCCACCGGCCCGTGCCAGATCGTCGCCAGGCCGATCAGGCATGCCATCATGCTGGCAGTCAGAAAGGCGGGGCGCGTCGCGGCGAAATAGCGAGCGAGCGGATTTGAAAATGTTGCGAGCGTCGGTTCCAGCGGTTGCGTCATACCAATCTCCCATGTCGTACACGAAAACCTTTGGTCGCCAATGCGCCCAGACCCATGCCGCCGTGCGCATGGCAGATCGCGCACGCCAGCGCATCTGCCGCATCGGGACTGGGTGTGCCGGATAGCTTCAACAGCCGTTGCACCATCGCCTGCACTTGTTCCTTGTCGGCGTGGCCGTTGCCGACCACCGCCTGTTTTACCTGCAGCGCCGTGTATTCCGCCACCGGCAGATCCGCCAGCACCGCAGCACAGATCGCCGCACCGCGCGCCTGCCCCAACAAAAGCGTGGATTGCGGATTCACGTTCACAAATACCTTTTCCACAGCAACTTGCTCCGGCTTATGCTGCGCGATGACCTCGCTCAATCCACTCAGGATCACTTTCAGCCGTTCCGGCAATTCACCGTCTGGCGTCTTGATGCAGCCGCTCCCGACGTAGTGCAAATGCTGGCCTTCTTTATCGAGCACACCAAACCCCGTGATGCGCAGGCCGGGATCGATGCCTAAAATCCGGACTGAGGATTGAGGACTGAGGTCTGAGTAAACCCCAACCCTTCCCGACCTCCCCTTGTCAGGGGAGGAGCTAATGGCTTCTCTCCCGGCGCAGAAGGGTTAGTGCAGAAATATATTTCTCAGTCCTCAGTCCTAACACCTCAGTCCTGCTTCTCATTCCTCAAGCACCGCATTGGTAAAGACCTCCTGCACGTCGCCAAGATCTTCCAGCGCATCCAGCAGTTTCTGCATCTTCACGGCGTCGTCGCCTTTCAACTCAATATCGGTGTCAGCCTTCATGGTGACTTCGCCCATTTCCGGCTTGAATCCGGCCGCTTCCAGACGCTGCTTCACTGCCATGTAATCATGCGCCGAGGTGATGACCTCGATACTGCCGTCGTCGTTATTGATGATGTCTTCGGCACCCGCATCCAGCGCCACTTCCATCAGCGCGTTCTCGTCGGTACCGGGGGCGAAGATCATCTGGCCGCAATGCTTGAACAGGAAAGAAACGGAACCGTCGGTGCCCAGGTTGCCGCCATTTTTGGCGAAGGCATGGCGCACGTCGGCCACGGTGCGCGTCTTGTTGTCGGTCATGCAGTCCACGATCACCGCCGCGCCGTTAATGCCGTAGCCCTCGTAGCGCAACTCCATGTAGTCCACGCCTTCCAGTTCGCCCGCCCCGCGCTTGATGGCGCGCTCAACGTTGTCCTTGGGCATGTTCTGGTCATAGGCCTTTTCCATCGCAAGGCGCAGGCGCGGATTAATATCCGGGTCGCTGCCGCCCAGCTTTGCCGCCACAGTGATCTCCTTGATCAGGCGGGTGAATATCTGGCCGCGTTTGGCATCCTGACGCCCTTTGCGGTGTTGAATATTTGCCCATTTACTATGGCCTGCCATGATACTTCCTCAACTAAACAAAATAAGCCGGATGGTACCATTTCGCACCATATTGACCAAAGCCACATGCCAGAACAGGTAATTGACTTGCATCAAGAAATGAAAGAACCTGCCGCTATTATCTCTACATTTCATTTATATCCATCCGAAGGAGCGTGCCATGAAGTTTCGCCATTTATTAATCCTGTCCGCAACGATGCTTTTGACGGGCAACGCGCTCGCCGACGAAGCCCTGCTCAGAAAGAGCGGCTGCTTTGCCTGCCATACCGTGGACAAGAAGCTCGTGGGGCCTGCGTTGAAGGATATCGCGGCCAAGTACAAGGGCACCCCCGGCGCTGTTGGCACGCTGGCCAAGAAAGTGCGCGCCGGCGGCTCCGGCAATTGGGGCACGATCGCCATGGCACCGGCACCCGCCACTGTGAGTGATGAAGATCTCAAGACAGCAATCGCCTACATCCTCACCCTCAAATAACCCCGCTATAACAAACAGGCCAACTTCAAGCTGGCCTGTTATGTGGTACGGGTGATTTCCGGCAGTTTACTGCTCGTGCTTCATCATTTCTTCGCCGTGTTTGCCGTGCATCTTCTCATGCATCTTCTGCATGTAGTCGTTCAGTTCATCCTTGCTGATTTTGCCGTCTTTATTGGCGTCGATCTCGTCGAAGTGCTTGAATAGCATGGGCATCCCGATTTCCGCCTCGTCTTTGCTCAAAAGACCGTCATGGTTGATATCGACCTCGTCAAAGCGCGAGTCGTGGTGCACATCGCATTTATCCATCATTTTCTTGTGCGCGGCCTCCAGCTCTTCGCGGGTGATCTTGCCGTCATGGTTGGCATCCATTTCCTTGAAATGCGCGCTGTGGAATGCGTCAAATTCCTGCTTGCTGATCACGCCATCGCCGTTCTTGTCCATTTCCTTGAAAAACATGCCTCCCGCCGCACCCTCTTGTCCCATGTCGCAAGCCAGCGCCAGCGGAGACGCACATACCAGACAGCCCGCCATGATCAATTTGGATAACGCTCTCATACTTACTCTCCCGTGTGGTTAATGAGCCCGCCCGTCATTCAGGCAGTGTCTTGCAGACAGATTAACACGAAGGAAGTTCAGCAGCAGGGCGGCAGGTTATAATCAACCGGAATTTTTTCAGCACTTGCCAATGAACATATTTTACGAAGAAGACGGCGGTTTCAAGGTCGGCAATATCCTTACCGACAACACCACCTCCCTGCAGGTCGAGAACACCCACGGCAAGCGCAGCAAGATCAAATCGGCCAACGTCATGCTGCGCTTTGCCCAGCCCGGCATGTCCGAATTCCTGACGCAGGCGGAGCAAGTGGCCGCTGACATCGACGTCGACTTCCTGTGGGAAGCCTCGCCGCAGGACGAATTCGAATTTGGCACCCTGGCCCAGGAATATTTCGGCCATACCCCCAACCCCATCGAAGCGGCAGGGGCATTGATCCGTTTGCATGGCTCGCCCATGCATTTCTACAAGAAGGGCAAGGGCCGCTACAAAGCCGCGCCGCCCGACGCCCTGAGGTCTGCCCTCGCCAGCGTCGAGAAAAAACGCCTGCAGGCCGAACTGCAAGCGCGCTATACCGAACAACTCGGCAACTTCCAGTTGCCTGCCGAATTCGCCGAACATCTGTCCATGGTCCTGTACAAACCGGACCGCAACACCATTGAAGTCAAGGCGCTGGAAGCCGCCTGTGCCGCCACCCATATGTCCGCAGCGCACCTGCTGCATCGCTGCGGTGCACTGCCTTCCACGCACGACTACCACCTGAACAAATTCCTGTTCGAGAATTTCCCGCGCGGCACTGCCTTCCCCGAAATTACGGTGGAAGAGCATCCCGAGCTGCCCTTGGCGGCCGTTAACGCCTTCAGCATCGACGATGCCAGCACCACCGAAATCGATGACGCGTTCTCGCTCGAAAAGCTGCCCAACGGCAACTGGCGCATCGGCGTCCACATCGCCGCGCCCACGCTAGGCATCGCCCCGAACTCGCCCATAGACGCCATCGCCGCACAACGCATGTCTACCGTATACATGCCGGGCGACAAAATCACCATGCTGCCGGACAACGTGGTGCAAGCCTTCACGCTGCGCGCCGACAAGGTCTGCCCCGCACTGTCGCTGTATGTGGAAGCGGATGCTGCTTCGCTGGCTGTCGTCGGCAGCGAAAGCCGCATCGAACGCCTGCACATCGCCGCCAACTTGCGCCATGACACGCTGGAACCCCTGTTCAACGAAGAAACAATGGCCGCAGGCAAACTCGATTACGCCTACGCCCCCGAACTCAAGTTGCTGTGGGACTTCGCCAACAAGCTTGAAGCCACGCGCGGCAAATCCGCCGACAACAGCACGCAGCAGATCGACTACACCTTTGATGTCGTGAACGACCGCATCACCATCGGCCATCGCCTGCGCGGTTCGCCCATCGACAAGGTCGTGTCGGAACTGATGATCCTGGCCAACAGCACCTGGGGCAAACTGCTGGACGACAACAGCGTGGCCGGCATCTACCGCACGCAAAACAACGGCAAGGTAAAGATGAGCACCGTCGCCGCGCCGCATCAGGGCCTGGGCGTATCGCACTACGCATGGTCGAGTTCGCCGCTGCGCCGCTATGTCGACCTGGTGAACCAGCGCCAGATCATGAGCGTATTGCGCGGTGAAACACCGGCCTACGGCAAAAACGACACCGCGCTGTTCGCCATCCTGCGCGACTTTGACACGGCCTACACCACCTACAACGAATTCCAGCGCGAAATGGAACGCTACTGGTGCCTGCGCTGGCTGATACAAGAAGACGTGAAGCAAGTTGAAGCCACTGTGCTGCGCGAGAACCTGGTCAAACTTGCCGACATCCCGCTGATCGGGCGCATTCCTTCGCTGCCGGAAACGCCACCCAACAGCAAAGTCACCCTGGAAATCGGCGACATTGATTTGCTCGACCTGAATTTCGACGCGCGTTATGTGGCCAGCATGGAGGTTGCTGCATGAGTTTCGCGCCCGCCAGCTTGCTGCAACAGCCGAAGCCGCGCCTGTCGCTCTCCGTGCTGTTCTCGATCAGCCTGCACGTCTTCGTATTGTTCGGCATCACCTTTGTCGTGCCCATCGGAAAAAACATACCGATCGTCAGCCAGCCGCTGGAAGTTGTGCTGGTCAACAGCAAATCGGGAAACCGGCCGAATAGCGCCACCGCGTATGCACAGAACAACCTCGACGCCGGCGGCAATACCGACGACGATCATCGTGCCAGGACACCCTTCCCGGTACTTGGCGACGGCAAACACTTCACGCCGGAACAAGTGATGCAGCATCTGCGTCAACTGGAACAGGAAACCAAGCGCCTGCTCACGCGCAGCAAGAGCAATTACAGCGTGGCGCAGAACAAAACCCAGAAACAGCAACATGAAAATTCCGGCACCAACGGCCAGGACCTGATCAAACGCTCGCTGGAAATCGCGCGTCTGGAAGCCCAGATCAACAAAACCCTGGACATGTACGAGAAGCTGCCCAGGCGAAAATTCATCGGTTCACGCACCCAGGAATACCGCTTTGCCCAATACGTGGAAGACTGGCGCTCCAAAGTCGAACGCATCGGCAACATGAACTACCCCGAGATGGCGCGCCGCGACAAGATCTACGGCAGGCTCGCCCTCACTGTTTCCATCCGCTCCGACGGCAGCGTGGAAAGCATTGAAGTCAACCGCCCCTCCGGCCAGCGCATCCTGGACGCCTCCGCCATCCGCATCGTCAAACTCTCCGCCCCCTTCGCCCCCTTCCCGCCCGACATCCGCAAAGACACCGACATCATCAGCATCACCCGTACGTGGATATTCACCTCAACTGACAAGCTCGAAAGCGAGTAGCGATCCGAGCAACGAGCAGGGGCCCCGCGTAGCGGGGATGGGAGTGTCCGCGAGTGGTCGCCGTCGCCGAATCCTCTGCTTAAGTGAAGTAACACCACTTTTACTGAGGCGACCACCAGAGATGGTACCGAACATCTCGAATAGCGCGGTACAATCGCCGCAAAGAATTATTTCGAACACATGCTTGAATAGCCCGACAGCTCCAAAAGCAACACAGTAATTCAGTTCCGAAAAAAACTGGTTTTAACCAGCCGCTTCTTCGCCAGATTAATTACGTTGTTATCATCGAGCGCTGAATTATGATCTCTACACGAGCAAGTGGAATATTGCTGCATCCCACATCGCTTCCCGGACAATTCGGTTCAGGCGATTTCGGCGCTGCCGCATATCAGTTTGTGGACTGGCTGGTCAAAGCCGGGCAAACCTACTGGCAAATGTTGCCTCTCGGAGAATTGGACCAGGGCAATTCGCCCTACACAAGCAGTTCGGCCTTCGCCGGCAGTTCGCTATTGATTGATCTCGAAGAGTTGGCGGCGCAAGGCTGGCTTGATGCGAACGACCTGATTCCAAGTCCCGAATTCAATGCCGACCGCGTCCATTTTGACCCGGTCAAATCCTTTCGCATGCAACGCTTGCAGACTGCCGCACGGCATTTTTTTTCAGTGCCCGGTAAAAGCAATTACCCGGAGTATCTGGCGTTTTGTGAAGCGGAAAAACACTGGCTGGACGATTTTGCATTATTCAAAGCAATAGAACATCACGAGCAAGGCCGCAAGTGGAATCAATGGCCGGTGGAACTGGTCAGGCGCGATCCGAACGCGCTCGCCGATGCCAACCAGCGCTATGCGGAAGAAGTCGCGTTCTGGAAATTCTGCCAGTGGTGTTTCTACCGGCAGTGGCTGTTGCTGAAGAAATATGCAAACGATCGCGGCATTCAGATGATCGGCGACGTCCCCATTTTTGTCTCCTATCAAAGTGCAGACGTGTGGGAACATCAGGCGCTGTTTGAGCTTGATGCCAATGGCAATCCAATCGTGATTGCGGGCGTGCCGCCTGACTATTTCAGCGCGACCGGACAACTGTGGGGAAATCCGCTCTACCGCTGGGACATTCACAAACAAACCAACTACATCTGGTGGGTAGACCGATTAGCCCATGCGTTCCGGCTTTTCGATCTTGTCCGCATCGATCATTTTCGCGGCTTCGCCAGTTACTGGGCAACGCCGGCCGACGCGGTCGATGCCACAGGCGGGAAATGGGTGCCGGGCCCCGGAGAAGAACTGTTTGAAGCATTTCAAAAAGCATTCGGCAAGCTACCCATCATCGCCGAAGACCTGGGCCTGATCACACCGGACGTCATCAAGTTGCGAGACCAATTCAATCTGCCGGGAATGCGTATCCTGCAGTTTGCATTTGGCGACAATGACAGCAACTTCTTCTTGCCGCACCACTACGTAGCCAACACCGTTGCCTATACCGGCACGCACGACAATGACACCAGTCTGGGCTGGTGGAATACTGCAAAAGAGCACGAGAAGAGTTTTGCGAAGTACTACCTGAAGAGCGACGGCACGGAAATCAATTGGGACATGATGAATTCGCTCGCCGCCTCCGCTGCCGACACAGTGATTTTTCCGCTGCAGGATGTGCTTGGACTGGATAGCCGTCATCGCATGAACTTGCCGGGAACGGCCTGGGACAATTGGGAATGGCGGTTCTCATGGGAGCAACTGCAGGACGCGCTTACGGAAAGATTGGTTAAGCTGACGAGCTTGCATATGCGAAATCAGAAAGTTCCCTGAACATCCCTTTTCCCCCTCACTTGGAATGCGAGTGACAGACGGTTAGAATGAGCATCATGTACCGCTCTGTTCTTCTGAAACTGTTGCTTGTCTTCGCCCTGCTGTTCGCCCAGCAAGGTGCGGTTACGCACAGCATCTCGCATGTGCTGGCCGAGCAATCGCAAGACCAGTCCCTGCCGCATCATCAGCATTGCGACCTGTGCGCAGTCTATGCCCAGATCGGCAGCGCCATCAGCAGCAGCCACGTTTCTTTCGATTTCACTTCGTCTTTCGACGAGACACTCACCGCCCATTCAGTTTCTTTCCGCTCCATCGCGTTCACCGCCTTTGCGGCACGCGCGCCACCTTTCTCCGCTTAAAGATATTTCGATTCCCTGTGCAACACGTGCGGGGTTTTTGTGATTGCTTTTGAGGAGTAAAACATGTTCAAAAGAATCTGCTCGAGTACGGCCATGGCTGTACTGTTGAGCCATTCCATACTCGCTTCCGCTGCCGGCACGGCAAGCGAGAACGCATTCAACCCTGCGCTTTCGTTCATTCTGTCCGGCACCTATGGCAGTTTGCAGCGCGACCCCGCCATACCCGCCACCGGTTTCGCCATGAATCCCGTTCCGGGACATGAGCAGGGTTTCAATCTGGGCGAATCCGAGCTGGGCATTTCCGCCAATGTCGATCCGCAATTTCGAGGCGTAGCCACCATCTCGCTGTTGCCTGCCGGCGGTGCCAGTGTGGAAAACGCCTTCGTGCAAACCACTGCACTGGAGGACGGGCTCAATCTCAAGTTCGGCCGTTACTTTTCGGGATTGGGCTATTTGAACGAGCAACACGCGCACACTTGGGATTTCGTCGATCAGCCGCTGGTGTATTCCGTTCTGTGGGGAGACCAGTTGAATGAGGACGGTGTGCAACTCAAATGGCTGGCGCCGACCGACATGTTCGTGGAAATCGGCGGCGAAATAGGCAAGGGCCGCAACTTCCCCGGCACGGATACCGCGAAGAACGGCAGCGGCGCCGGTGTACTGTTCGCGCATGTCGGTGACGACATCGGCATCGAGTATAGCTGGCGTGCCGGCTTGTCGCTGTACCAAACGAAGCAGACGAAAGCGCTGAGCACTGATGTACCCAATTTGCTTGGCACCACCAGGAGCGACAGCTTCACCGGCACCAGCACTACTGCCGGACTCGATTTCGTTTGGAAGTATTCGCCCAACGGCAATTTCCGCGAACGTTACCTCAAAGTACAGAGCGAATATTTCCGCCGCAAGCAAAACGGCCAACTGACTTTCGACACAACGGGCGTCAACATCACCGACGGCTACACCGTTGTGCAAAGCGGCTGGTATGTGCAGAGTGTGTATCAGTTCATGCCGGCCTGGCGCACCGGCTTGCGCTACGACCGGCTTGATCCGGGCACTGCGACCGTGGGCGCACTGAACGCAGACAACGTCATTGCCAGCTACGCCTACAACCCGTCGCGCCTCACCTGGATGGCGGATTACAGCCCCAGCGAATTTTCGCGCATACGACTGCAATTCGCTCACGACAACTCGCGGCAAGGTCTGCCGGATAACCAGGTATTCGTGCAGTACATCATGGCCCTGGGTGCGCATGGTGCGCATCAATATTAATGACTATATCAACAGCAACCCCTCCCAGCCTCCCCTTGTCAGGGGAGGAGCGGCTCGGCTCTCCCCCTGATAAGGGGGAGTTGGAGGGGGTTTTGTTCCCGCTCCTGCATACCAAATTGATTGAAAAATATCGGAGTCACGACATGAAAAATTATTTGTTCTTCGCATTGTTTCTTCTCGCCTTCCCCGTCCACGCCGCACTCAACGTATTCGCCTGCGAACCGGAATGGGCGGCACTCACTCAACAACTGGCTGGCGACAAGGCGAACATCTACACTGCCACCGCCGCACTGCAGGACCCGCACCAGATACAGGCACGCCCCAGCCTGATCGCCAAGGCGCGCAGCGCGCAACTGCTGGTATGTACCGGCGCGGAACTGGAAGTCGGCTGGATGCCGGTGGTCTTGCAGGAGTCTGCCAACAGCAGAATCCAGCCCGGCAGCAGCGGACATTTCGAAGCGGCCAAATTCGTCACTATGCTGGAAGTACCCACCCGTCTGGATCGCGCAAGTGGCGATGTGCATGCAGCAGGCAATCCGCACATCCAGACCGACGCCCGGAATTTTCTGCCCATTGCGGAAGCGCTCGGCAAACGTCTGATCGAGCTTGATCCGGCGAACGCGGCCTATTACCAGCAACGTCTCACCACCTTCACCCAACAGTGGCGCGCCGCCATTGCCAAATGGGAAAAACAGGCTGCACCGTTGAGAGGCATACCCGTGATCGTGCATCACAAGGGTTTCCCCTACATGAACGACTGGCTGGGACTGGTGGAAGTCGCCGAACTGGAACCCAAGCCGGGCATGGAGCCCAGCGCCGCTTATCTCGGAAAGGTGTTGAACGACCTGCAGCAGCACCCGGCACGCATGGTGTTGCGCGCAGCGTATCAAAGCGAACGGCCGTCGGAATGGATCGCGGAACGCGCGCATGTTCCCGCCGTGATGTTGCCCTATACCGTGGGCGGCACGCCGCAAGCCACCGATCTGTTTTCGCTGTTTGACGATACGATCGCTCGTTTGCTGGCGGGATTGAAATGATTCTCTTCACTCAACATTCCCTCACCCTAGCCCTCTCCCGCCTGCGGGAGAGGGAATTTCAGCTCCTTCTCCCGCAAGCGGGAGAAGGTTGGGATGAGGGGAGTTAAGGATGAACAACTCTTAACTATGGAACTCCCATGAACTCAATTGAACTCGAAATACTCCTTCCCGCCTTCATCGCCGGTCTGCTCGTACTCGCCACGCACATCCCTTTCGGCATGCGCGTATTGCAGCGCGGCGTGATCTTCGCCGACCTTGCGGTAGCGCAGATCGCGGGACTCGGCGTAGTCATCGCCGGACTGCTCGACCTCACCGAACATCCGCTGCTGGTACAGCTCATCGCCGTGGCCAGTGCGTTGTGCGGCGCAGCATTGCTGGCGTGGATCGAACGGCGAGCGCCGGAAGTAAAAGAGGCCTGCATCGGCCTCACTTTCGTTCTTGCTGCCAGTCTGGGCATCCTGCTGATGAGCCATGACGTGCATGCAGGCGAACACCTGAAAGACCTGCTGGTCGGACAGATCCTGTGGGTGAGCAATACGCAACTCATCGCCACTGCGGTGGTTACGGTAGCACTGCTCGCCATCTGGAATGGTTTTCGCCAGCGCCTCGGCGATTTCGGCTTCTATGCGCTGTTCGCCATCGCCATCACCGCCTCGGTGCAACTGGTCGGCATCTACCTGGTCTTCGCCAGCCTGATCGTGCCCGCGCTGGTGACCTGGCGCCAGACCAGACGCCGTTATCTTTTCGCTTTCACCGTCGGTATCGCGGGTTATGTGCTGGGCCTATTGCTGTCCGTCTGGCTCGATCTGCCGACCGGTGCCGCCATCGTATGGGCGATGATGTTGTGCGCAGGAGTCATGTTTTTCATCAGGAAAAAGTATTGACCTCTCTTTACGCGCCCGTCCTGCCTGCTTCCGCAAGCAGGAGGTGTGCTATATTCCCCATCCGCGAATGAGGGACGATGTATGTCGTTGGGTAAAAAGGTCTTTGCCGCACCTGCCAGACTCTGGATGAATTGGCCGCTTTGGGGCGGCTTGCTGGCGGTATTGCTGCTGACGAAGCATGTCTGGGTACTTTTCGCACCCGCCGAGCATGCCATTCCCGGTACGACAGTTGCAACACAATCGGCGCAAGCTGAACAGTTGTTCGGCACCGTGAGTACTACCACCTCGTCTGCATCGCTTAATGGTATCCGGCCCATTGGCATTTTTGCGAGCCGCACAAAAGGCTTTGCCGTCCTGCTGACCGAAACCGGCCAGATTGGCGTAGGGCTGGGGGGAGAGGTTGTACCGGGTGTGCGCCTGGTCGAGACGCAGCCCGAATATGTCATTCTGGAACGCAACGGTGTAAGGCAACGCGTCGAACTGAGCAAGGCTCCCGCAGCCGCTGGCGGAGTCACCCCGGTACGGGATGCAGCGCCGGTGCGCGGCATGACAGTACCCCCGGCAGGTGGAAGACTGCTGGACCAGCTCACACCGGAACAGCAAGCGATATTGCAACAGCAGCAGCAAGAATTAAGAAGGGGAAGACATTGATTAACAGCATTTTGCGACGAACCCTGCTGATATGCAGCCTGGCGATCATGTTCGCAACTCCGTGCCACGCGGAAAAGCAGGAAGAAGAACTGGTTTCGCTGAACTTCGTCAACGCCGACATTCAGGAAGTCATCCGCGCCATTTCGCAAATCTCCAAAAAGAATTTCCTCGTCGATCCGCGCGTAAAGGGCACCATTAATATAGTCTCCGCCACACCGGTCTCGCCCGCGCTGGGCTATGACATCCTGCTCTCCGCCTTGCGCCTGCAGGGCTATGCCGCGGTTGAATCAAACGGCGTGACCCAGATCATCCCCGAAGCCGATGCCAAGCTGCATGTCGACTCGCTCGCACAGGGACGCGGCGACAAACTGGTCACCCGTGTGTTCATCCTGAAATATGAATCCGCCTCGCAACTGGTCAACATCGTGCGTCCCATGATTGCCCCGAACAACGTGGTGGTGGCTTATCCTTCGAGCAACGCGCTGGTGGTGACCGATTACGCCAGCAGCATCCGTCGCATTGAGAAACTCATCGATTCCATCGACCAGCCCAATGGCGACACGCCGCTGGTCATCCCCGTCATGCACGCCTCGGCTGTCGACCTTGCCAACATCATCAACAAACTGATGCCGGAAGCCACGACCCCTCAGACCGGTGGCGACGATAACCAGCGCTTCGTGCTGGTTGCGGACAGCCGCACCAACGGCCTGCTGCTGCGTTCGGATAATCCCGGCCGCATTGCGCGCGTCAAGGAACTGGTGGCCAAGCTGGACAGCGCAGCCAACGTCCCCGGCAACATCCATGTGGTGACACTCAAGAACGTCGATGCGACCAAACTCGCGCAGACCCTGCGCTCAGTCATGAGCGGCGATACTTCAGCCGCGGCTACCGCCACCTCCACGCCGGGCAACATGCAGCAGGCTTCCTCCGCACCTTCCGGCGGCGGCATGATCCAGGCCGACACCTCGTCCAACTCGCTGATCATCACCGCCTCCGAACCGGTCTATAACAACATCCGCTCTGTCATCGAAAAACTGGATGTGCGCCGTCCGCAAATTTTTGTTGAAGCGCTCATCGTCGAAGTAACGGCCGACAAGGCTGCCGAATTCGGCGTGCAATGGCAGAACCTGACCGGTATCAACAAGAGCGGCACCAACATCATCGGCGGCACCAATTTCGGCACGACCAACAACATCATCGGCGCGTCAGCCAGCCTGACCTCGGTCGGGCAGGGCCTTAACATTGGCCTCGTGAACGGAACCACCACGCTGGTGGACGGCACCACGATACTCAATCTCGGCATGCTGGCACACGCGCTGGAGTCAGACACCAATGCCAACATCCTGTCCGCGCCAAACCTGATGACGCTGGACAACGAAGAAGCCAAGATCGTGGTCGGCCAGAACGTACCCTTCATCACCGGCTCGTACACCAATACAGGTTCGAGCAGCACGGCGGCCAACCCGTTCCAGACCATTGAACGCAAGGACGTCGGTCTGACTTTGAAGATCAAGCCGCAGATCATGCAGGGCGGCACGGTGAAGCTGCAGGTCTATCAGGAAGTATCGAGCGTGGTTGCTTCGTCTGCCTCCTCGACTGCGGGCGTCACCACCAACAAACGCTCCATCGAATCCAATATCCTGGTGGATGAAAACCAGATCGTCGTGCTGGGCGGCCTGATCCAGGACTCGGTCAGCGATGTAGCCAGCAAGACGCCGCTGCTGGGCGACATCCCGGTTCTCGGTCACCTGTTCCGCTATGAAACACGGCAGCACACCAAAACCAACCTGATGGTGTTCATCCGTCCCTACATCATGTACCAGTCGGACGGCTACCAGAAACTCACCAGCGAGCGTTACGAACAGGCGAGCAAAATTCGCCAGGATGCGCGCATGCCCGACCACTGGATATTGCCGAACGACGACAAGAACAAGGCGTTGCCTCCGATCCAGTCCGAGGACAAGGTTCCTCCCGTCAAAGCTCCCGCAGCATCCTTTACCACTGATGCCGCGAGCGCTCCTGCAGCTGCATCGCCAGCCGACCATTGATGCCGCCGTGACCCAGACCGCGATTAACCGCCGCGCCGCCCGCCGTCTGCCCTACTCCTTTGCCAAGACGCAGGGCGTGGTGCTGACCGATTGCGATGAGCGCGCGGCACTCGCGGTGCGCCGCGATGCCAAACCGGAAGCCATTGCCGAAGTGATGCGCCAGCTTGCGCTGCCGGTGGATGCCACGCTGGTGGATGCGGAAGACTTCGAACACATCCTCAGCGATGCGTATTCGCAGGCCGACGAATCCACCGCCATGCTGCTCGACGATGCCGAACAGGACATGGACCTGTCCATGCTGCTGCACGACCTGCCCAAATCCACCGACCTGCTCGAATCGGAAAACGATGCGCCGGTGATTCGCATGATCAATGCGCTGCTCGCGCAAGCCGTGCGCGACAACGCTTCCGACATCCACATCGAACCGTTCGAAACACGCTCGGTGGTGCGCTTCCGTCTCGACGGCACGTTGAAAGACATCGCCGAACCGCACCGCGCGCTGCATGCCGCGATGGTCTCGCGCATCAAGGTCATGGCCGACCTCGACATCGCCGAAAAACGCCTGCCGCAGGATGGTCGCATTGCGCTGCGTCTCGCAGGCCGCCCAGTGGATGTGCGCGTTTCAACGCTGCCCACCGGACACGGCGAGCGCGTGGTGATGCGTTTGCTCGACAAGGAAGCGGGACGCCTCGACCTCACCAAACTCGGCATGAGCGCAAAGTCGCTCGAAGCCATGATGCGCCTCACCGCGCAACCGCACGGCATCGTGCTGGTGACTGGGCCCACCGGCTCCGGCAAGACGACTACCTTATATGCAGCACTGTCCTGCATCGACGCCACTGTCACCAACGTGATGACGGTGGAAGACCCGGTGGAATACGATCTCGACGGCATCAGCCAGACGCAGGTCAACCCGCGCATCGACATGAGCTTCGCTCGCGCGCTGCGCGCCATCCTTCGTCAGGACCCGGACGTGATCATGATCGGCGAAATCCGCGACCTGGAAACGGCGCAGATCGCCGTGCAGTCCAGCCTGACGGGACATTTGGTACTAGCAACATTGCACACCAACGACACCGTAAGCGCCGTCACCCGCCTCACCGACATGGGCGTGGAACCTTTTCTGCTCTCCTCCAGCATCGTCGGCATACTAGCGCAACGACTGGTGCGCTGCCTGTGCCCGGAATGCCGCGAAGCGTACAAACCGGATGACGCGGAACTCGCGCTGCTCTCCCGCTTCGGCAAACCGGATGTGATCTATCGCCCCGTCGGCTGCGCCAAATGCAACCAGACCGGCTATCGCGGCCGCACCGGCATCTACGAATTGCTCGAAGTGGACGACACCCTGCGCAGCATGATCCACTCGCGCGAAAGCGAACAGCACCTGCGCGACTATGCCATGAAGAGCGGCATGCTTAACCTGCGCGATGATGGATTGCGCTGGGTTGTTAGCGGGAACACTTCGCTGGAAGAAGTGATACGCGTGACGCGGGATTGAGGTGGCGGATGAAGGCTTTCAAAAATCTATCGAATTACTCCGCCGTTCGCCCTGAGCTTGTTGAAGGGCTTGTTAGGTCGAATACGCTTTAGGTGTTTCAGTGCAGATGCCAAAAAAACCAATCGCTGTATGTTTTCTAATCGTTGCTTTTGCCTTATATGCGCTTAGCATCTTTTTTTACTACAAACATGGTTGCCTTTTTGACGGCAAGCATTGGGAAGGCGATATTCTTGCTGCAAGAGAAATGGGCACGTATTCGCTGTACAGTTTGGGGATCGCATCTGTCTCATTGGTTATTGGAGTTTGGCTATTGAAATCAACATTTCAAGAGACGCTTCGCGTTCTGAAGCTGGTGGGTGTGTTATCTATCCCAGCTTGGTTGCCTATGTCTTGCATGGCCGAAATGAAAGGCTCTCATGATTGCCAGCCAACATCTAACCCTGCGCTCAAGCAGGATAGCTCGCGTAGGGCGCAATAACCAACGGGCATTGCGCCGTATGTGTGATGCCTAAACATCCGGTGCAATGCGCTGCGCTTATTGCACCCTACGATACTGAAATTCAAAAACTATTTGCCACAGAGGACACAGAGACCACAGAGAAAGCTGATTCAAATCACCGAAGCCGTGCGCACCGCCTCACTCTCTGTGCGCTCTGTGTTCTCTGTGGCTAGATTTGCTTTTGAATTTGGATAAACCATGGCCGCATTCCACTACAACGCGTTAGACGCAGCAGGCAAAGCCAGCACCGGCATGATCGAAGCCGACTCGGCCCGTCTTGCCCGTACCCAGTTACGCGATAAAGGTTTGTTCGTGGTCGAACTGGATGCCCTGTCCGATACGTCCACGCAAAAAGACGCGCGCAGTTTCAACCTGCCGTTCCGCAAACGTATCCCACTGTCCGAAGTGAGCCTGATGCTGCGCCAACTCGCCACCCTGCTCGAAGCGGGATTACCGCTGGAACAGGCGTTGTCTGTGCTGATCGAACAGGGCGACAACCCGGCCATGCGCCAGGTCATCGCCGCCATGCGTTCGGAAGTGCTCGCCGGCAACACACTGGCGCGCGCCATGGACAAGCATAGAGACACCTTCCCCGAAATACACCGCGCGCTGATCAACGCGGGCGAAGCCTCCGGCGAACTTGCCACGGTGATGGACAAACTCGCCAGCTACTCGGAAGCACAGCAGGCCTTGCAGCAAAAGATCGGTCTTGCAATGGTGTATCCCGCTATTGTCGTCACCGTCGCCATCCTCGTAGTCGGTGGCCTGTTGGTCTTTGTGGTGCCGTCGGTAGTGGAAGTCTTCCAGCAGACGCGCCAGGCGCTGCCCTTGCTCACCCGCGGGCTAATCGCAGTGAGCGATTTCCTCTCCGCCACTTGGCTTTATTTGATCGCGATTTTCGTGATCGGTGGATTCGGCGCGCATCGCGCCCTGCAGCAGGAAGCGCTGCGTTACCAGTTTCACCTCAGACTCTTGCGCCTGCCCATCGTCGGCAAACTGATACGCGGCAGCAACACTGCGCGCATGGCCAGCACCTTGTCGATTCTGGTCGGCAGCGGCGTCGGCCTGCTCACCGCACTCACCGCCGCTTGCGGCGTGCTCACCAACCTGCCCATGCGCCGCGCGCTGGAAGATGCCGCGACGAAAGTGCGCGAAGGCGTGACGCTGAGCCGCGCGCTGGCCGCCTCCGGCCTGTTTCCGCCCGTGCTGGTTCACCTCATCGCCAGCGGCGAACAGAGCGGTCGCCTCGACACCATGCTGGACCGCGTCGCCAAACAGCAGACACAGGAAGTCTCCGGTTTCACTACCGCGCTCACTTCCATCCTCGAACCCGTGCTGATACTTTTCATGGGGGCGGTGGTACTGTTGATCGTACTGGCGATTTTGCTGCCGATCATCCAGATGAACCAGATGGTGAAGTGACGGTATAGGTTTTATCCCCTCTCCCGCTGGCGGGAGAGGGTTAGGGTGAGGGACGATGAGTTCAAACCAAATTGGTGAGATGCGTCGCCCCTCATCCCCGGCCCTTCTCCCGCTTGCGGGAGAAGGGAGTAAGTAAATTCATGACAAGGAAAGGCTCTTAATGAAAACCCAAAATCTCTCCCGCCGCCCTCGCGGCTTCACCCTGATTGAATTGTTGGTCGTCATCTTTATCCTCGGCGTGCTGGCTGCGCTGATCGTGCCCAAGGTAATGAGTCGCCCGGACGAGGCAAAAATCACTGCTGCCAAGGTAGATATCGCAACCATCACCCAACAGCTCAACATCTACAAACTGGATAACGGTCGCTATCCCACCACCGAACAAGGACTGATGGCACTGGTGAAGAAGCCCACCGTTGCCCCCATCCCGACCAACTGGAAGAGCGAGGGCTACCTGGATCGTTTGCGCAATGATCCGTGGAAACAACCTTACCAATACCTGCAACCCGGCGCACATGGTGCGTTCGACTTGTACAGCTTCGGCGCAGACGGAGTCGCCGGCGGTGAAGGCAACGATGCCGACATCGGCAACTGGCAAGACTGAAGCACACACAATGGCGCGCGGCTTCACGCTGCTGGAAATGCTGGTGGTACTGGTTGTCGCCAGCATCATGCTTTCCGTGGTGACGCTGAACCTGATGCCGAACGCGCAGACTGTGCTGCGCGAAGAATCGCAGCGCCTCGCCCTGCTGATGGAAAACGGCGCGATGAGTTCGCAGGCAGGCGGACAACCGCTGGCGTGGTCCGGCACCGGCAACAGCTACCGCTTCTGGATCCGCAACAAGGAAGGCGAATGGGTGCGCATCGAACGTGACAACCTGCTGCATCCGCGCAACCTGCCGGAAGCAGTGCGCATCGGCGATGTCAGCTTCAACGGACACCGCATCGAACCCGGCGCACTGGTCGTGCTCAGCCCCGAACTGTCGGCGAAAACTTTTCAAGTGACCCTGCTCAGCGACGATCTGGCCTCGAACGTCGTCGGCAACGGGCTGGGCAAGGTGGAAGTGGTGGCGGGGAAGACTCCATGAACGCATTGCCTCCAAACCGCAAACCCACCCCAGCCCTCCCTTCTCAGGGAGGGAGCGCTGCGTCCGCTCCTCCCCTGAGAAGGGGAGGTTGGGAGGGGTTGAGGTTGGACGTGAATAGTTTGACGCTCACCAATTCAATGATAAAGACCCAAAGTGGCTTCACCCTCATCGAAGTCCTCGTCGCCCTCTTCATCCTCGCCATTACCATGTCCGCCGTATCGCGCACAGCCAGTTCCAGCATCAACCATGTCGATGCACTGCGCACGCGCGTCATCGCCGACTGGGTCGCACAGAACCGCTTGGCAGCGCACCAGGCTCGCAATGACTATCCCGCGCCCGGCATCCAGACCGGCGAAGAAATCCAGGCGGGACAAACCTATCCCTGGCAGGAAGAAGTCATCGCCACCCCCAACCCCACCATGCGCCGCATCGTCGTCAATGTGTATGCGCCGGACGATGCGAAACATTCGTTGCGGGAGTTGACGGGATATCTGGTGCAGTTTCCAAGATGAGGAACGCATGAATAAAGCAATCTTAGCTATTGCTGTACTGTTTTCTATTTCAGCATGCAATAAGGACCCAAAATGCGTTTGGGAATTTGATGCCAAGCAGCGTGTTATATCTGCCTCAGCGCTTGACGATGACAGAATGATTGCCGTACTCACTAATAATGATATTCAAATCATTGATCTCAGGACAGGGAAAGCAATTAAACGTATCGCAAGTGGTGATTATGGCTATTTCCCAAATGGTCGCTCTGATTTACGCAGCATCGCTTGTGAAGATTCTATATGTTGGGTTGCCGGTGGATCACATTATGTAGGCTTTTTGGCCAAGATAAATACCGCCAATAATGAAAGGAATTTCATCGAGTCAGATCTATTTTCAGAAATATGGGACGTAGGTATTGGTCCAGCACACACCATCATTACCGGGCACGGTACCGAACTGGTAACAATATGGAACGCTGAGAACCTGCAACGCGTAAACAAGATTCAGCTATCCGATAGCAGAGAGGTTTATGCTGTGCATTACGACGGAAAGAATTTCCTCGCAGGAAACGACGCTGGCGAACTTGTTATTTGGGATGGAAGAACAAAAATACCCATGCACCGAATTATTGTCGAACCGGGGAATGACAAGTCTGAGTCCCAGCCTAGCCCTATTGATACTATTGCAACTGCAAATGGTTTTTTCATTGTTGGTGGCCATGAATATCTTGATCTTATCAATTCAAAAGCAATTTCCGACAAACGACATGTTGAACTTAAAGGCGCAACAGTTTCTAGTTGTGATTCATCCACTGATAGCCAAGTAGTTTGGTGTGGACTTACCAATGGTGTATTGGTAAGTGTCGGCTTTGACGGAGAAATAAAATCGTCTGAAAGAGTGCATGATCATGAAATTAGATTTGTTAAGGCGCTCCCCGGCATTGTTATTACTGCCAGCACAGACGGCATGGTACGAGCTCAATTAAACAAGCCTGGCTCAAGATAAATTGATAGCTCCCAAAAGAAAATCACATGGCTTCACCCTCATCGAACTGCTCGTTGCATTGTTCGTGTTCGCGATTTTGGCGATCACCGCCTATCGCGGCCTGAATGCGATAACCCAAACACGCGCCCACATTGATCTGGAGACACGCAAGTGGCAGGCGCTGGAGCGTTTCTTTGCGCGGCTGGATGGCGAGACGGCGCAGGTGTTGCAGCGCCCGGTACGCACGGCGAACGGCGCGGAAGCTCCCGCCTGGGTGGGGACGCCTTCCACCACCGAAAGTCTGGAGGATGCGCAACTGGCCTTCACACGCAATGGCGGTTTGGATGCCGATGGCGCGCCTCTGCCGCCGCAGCGCATCGGCTATCGCCTGCGCCAGGACAAGCTGGAGCTGTTGCGCTGGACTGCGCTGGATAGCGCCCCGTACAATGTGCCGACCGTGGATGCGCTGCTGGAAGGTGTTGCTGAATTCAACGTGCGCCACCTGACCAGCCATATGACCTGGGAGACGCAATGGCCGCCGAAGGTTGCCGATGCAGTGCTACCCAAGGGGGTGGAAGTGGAACTGGTATTGAAGAGCGGCGAAAAATTAACGCGGTTTTTTTCGCTGCAATGAATATTCGAACACAACGCGGCGTGGCTCTGGTAATGGTGCTGCTGATCGTGGCCATGGCCACCACCATTGCCGCGTTCATGGCACAGCAGCAGGGTTTCTGGCAGCGCGAGGTGGCGAACGGACGCGACCGGGCGCAGGCTCGGCGCATTGCCGAGGCTGGCATAGACTGGGCGCGCGCGGTGCTGGCGGACGATGCGTCGGTTACCCAATCCGACAACGCCAAGGAAATGTGGGCGATGCAGTTGCCTGCCATTCCGGTGGAAGGCGGCGAGGTGCAGGGCTATATCATCGACCAGCAGGGATTGTTCAACCTGAACAATCTGGTGAGCAACGGCGTGGCAAGTGCACCCGATCTGGCGCGCTTCCAGCGCTTGCTTACGGCACTGGGCCTGCCACAGGAACTGGGCGGCGCGCTGGTGGATTGGGAGGATGTCAATAACGAAACGATGGCAAACGGTGCGGAAGACGAGTATTACATGAATCTTCCGCAACCTTACCGTTGCGCCAACCGCCCGCTGTCGGACATCGGTGAACTGGTGTCGGTGAAAGGCTTCGATGCAGCTATCATCAAGCGCCTGCAGCCTTTTGTAAGCGTATTGCCGGAATCGAATACGGCGGTGAACGTGAACTTCGCCCCACCGGAGGTATTGATGGCGATATTGCCGGGCCTGACGCTGCAGGATGCGCGGCAGATCGTGACGCAGATCAAGTCGACGCCGTTCAAAAGTACGGCGGATTTTTTACAACAATTGCCCAGAGGCGTGTCACAGGACAACACAATGATTAGCGTAAGCAGCCAATATTTCATGGTGACCGGATATGCCACCCAGGGCGACGGCGCGTCGGCAGCACATGCCCTGTTGCACCGCACCAGCACCTGGGCAACACAAGTCAGAAAGAGCCTGCAATGAACCTGCGTATCTACCTCACCGCACACTGGCAGGATGCCGCCTCGCCCTGCCCCTGGGCATTGCTGGACGACGATGGCAATGTGCGCGATTCCGGCTCCGGCAATCTGGCCGCAATGCCCCAGAGCGACGATGCAACGGTGATCGTCTCCGCCGAGCGCGTGCTGGCAACGACCGCCGTGCTACCCAAGATCAAACGCAGCAAACTGGAAACGGCACTGCCCTTTGCGCTGGAAGACGCATTGATCGATGACGTGAGCGAGGCACATGTCACTGTCGGCGCGAAGCTGCCGGATGGGCGCACCGTGCTGTACACCCTGAACAAGAGTTGGTTGACCCGATTCGTCGATGCCAGCACCGCTGCCAAGTTGCGTGTGCGCCGCATCGTGCCGGAGTTTTGCCTGCTGCCGACACGCGCGAACGAATGGAGTTTGGCGTGGGATGGCGCGCAGGGTTTTCTGGCAACAGCAAACAGCCAGGGCGGCGCGCTGGATAGCGGCAGCGATGCTCGCGCTCCTGTCGGATTGCAATTGCGTCTGCAGACCGAGGCACCCGCAGCATTGCGCCTGTTTGCGCTCGGCAGCGAGGTGCAGGCCCCTAACTGGGGCATCAAGGTTCCGGTGATTTTCGAGAAACAGAGTTTTGATTGGCGTAAGACGGCGATCCCTGCGGATGCGCCCAACCTGCTGTGGGGCAAGTTTGCCCCGCCGCCGCGCATCAGCGAATTCTGGCCCTGGCTGCGTCCGGCGTTGATGGCGGCGTTGCTGCTGTTCGGCGTGGAGGTGGTGATCAGCAATCTGGAATGGGCGGTATTCGCGCAGGAGAAACGCCAGTTGGTGAAAAGCATGACCGAGACATTCCGCGAGACGTTCGGTGCGGATGCCACCATCGTCGACGCGCCCCTGCAGATGCGGCGCAACGTGGCACGCCTGCGCCATGCGGTCGGCGTCAATGACGATGCGGATTTTTCGCCGCTGTTGGAAAAATTCTCCGGTGCAATGAGCTCCGTTCCCGGTGGAACTTTGCGCACCCTGCGTTATGAAGACGGCAAGCTGGACATCGAAATGACGCTGAGCGCCGCTGTGCTCGACACGCTGCTGCAACGCATCGCGGAAACCGGACTGAGCGCACAGGTGGTGGACAAGCATGATTCCGGCGGTGCAATGAACATACAACTGCGCGTCTCCGCGGGAGGTGGCAAATGAAGAACCGTATCGCCCAACTGAAAGCCAGCCACTGGGACACACTAAGCGCCACCGAGCAAAAAACCATTTTGCGCAGCGCATGGATTCTCGTACCGCTGCTGATGTACGGTTTGCTGTGGCAGCCCGCACATGAAGCATTGCCCAAACTGCAGGCTGCATTGCCGCAGTTGCGCGCGCAGGCCGACCAGATGCAGGCGCTCGCCGGTCAGGCACAATCGTTGCGCCAGCAGCCGCAACTTGCCGTGCTGGACAGCGATGCGCTGAAGATCGCGGTGGAAAGATCCGCGAAGGAAGCCAACCTGCCGCTGCTGGTCGTGCCGGGCGAACAGAACAGCGTGCGCATCAGCGCCGACAGCATTGCCTTCGCGCAATGGCTGCAATGGCAGCACACGCTGGAAAGCGCGCAGCACATCCGCGTAGCCTCGGCGATGCTGGTGGCCTCGCCCGAGCCGGGCATGGTCAGGGTGCAAGCCACGCTGACCAACGGGGCCGATCTGTGACAGTACGCTACCGCGTGTTGCTGACGTTGTTATTCGGCAGCGTATTTCTTGCCGGGCTTGTTTCTTTTGCTCCCGCTTCACTGATGGGCTACGCACTTGAGCGCGCCTCCGGCGGGACGCTGACACTGGCGCAGACCAAAGGCAGCCTGTGGAACGGTTCAGGTATCGCCTTGTTGCGGCTGAAAACACGTTACCAGATGCTCGGCAGTTATCGCTGGGGCCTGAAATTATTCAACGCATCGCTGCAAGTACAGACCGGAGAAGCCGCACCGATGACGATGCGTTACGTGCCCTTCAGCGGACGCGTCAATATCGACAACCTGCACATCACCCTGCCCGTTACCATCATAGAGATCGCCTCGCCGCAGCTCGGTCCTTACCAGTTGCAGGGTTCGCTCGAAGCCAGCTGCGATCATTTGACGCTGGACGCCGGGGGGATGAATGGCCAAATCACCATGAACTGGTTGCGCGCCGCTTCTGCACTCTCCTCAATTCGCCCGCTGGGCGACTATCGCATCCTGGTACAGGGTCACGGCGGGTCGCTGGATATGCAACTTTCCACACTGTCCGGCAAGCTGCTGTTGTCCGGCAATGGCAGCTACGACAATGCCGCAGGCATGCGCTTCAGCGGAACCGCACAGGCTGCCCCAGGCACGGCCGAGACCGAGTTGAACGAAATGCTGCACCACATCGGACCGGAAATCAGTCCGGGCGTGTTTTCACTGGCACTGATGCCGCAGGCTGCGGTGCGTTGAGATCATTGTCCCTCAGCTCAACAGCTTTTTTTCAGTGTGCGACTGTCTGGTATTGGTAGTACAGAAGCAGCCACACAATCGACAAACTGTTGAAACGCGTGACAGGCGAAAATAGCAACCAACAGGAGTTATTCGAGGAGGAGGCTTAGTCTGCCGAATGGCGAATGGCGGATATTTACATTGCGATATCGACTTGTCGGAATAACCGCAACTACGCCCGGCGCGATAATTGGAACAGCTATAGAAACAGAAAAAACGGTAATTTTCGACAGTATGTCAGCGGTGGTATAGATCACGATGTATCGCGCGTCTGCGCTTAAAGGAAAATCAGCTTCCAGCTTTGCATTGATGCCTTTTGGGTTCTCGGCATATGCCTCCTTCAACGGTACGTGAACGATAGCCAGCCCCTCAGTTGAATACTCATTTAACAGCGAATATCTGCTATCAAGCACCATCACTTTTGGAAAAAAGACATGGCTCTCGTCAACGCTATCGCCCATCAGGTAACTTTTCAGGCGAAATGATATCGTTGCATCATGACGTGGTATTTCAAACGCCGCGACATAACTTTTCCCGGAATCAAACGTAAATACCTGTGAAGACTGGTTGACATCAATCAGCGTGATTTCCTTTTCAGCAAGATTCTGATAACGAATTTCGGAAAGATTTTTGCAGCATGGAATTGCATTGTCATAGGCTGCCTTTGCAGCCTCATAAGTCGTACCGCATCCAGCAAGAATTAGTGCCAGCCCCGCGAAGAGAGTCTTGATCGCCAAATTCATTGGACACCTTCCGTTCTGTGAGAGCAATTGACGACGTTAACAATGAACCGGATGGCGTTCATTGTCGATATGCAATGGTATTTATACACCCGTCATGACAATGACGCGAAAGTTTAAATTCAAAACGTCTGATTCAGCTCAAGCTTTTACGACGGTCGAATCTGGCACGAATGGCTGATATTTCATGAGAAGCGTACGTTGCGCTTGGCATCCCTGCATATCGATCAGTCCCGTTAGCGATAACAAATGAACCAAGGCTCGCTGCCAACTATTGCGCAGGAGCCGGCGGAGTCGCCGGAACCGTTTGCCACCCGCTCGGGCAAGAAGAAACGTAAGGGTAATAGGTTCTGGAGGCCGGGCAGTAATACCAATATGATCCCGGTTGCGACGCCGGGACAGCAACCGTTCCAGGAGCAGGCACATAAGTTGGCGCAGGCTCTACATAGACAGTTCGGGGGTGCGTCACGTCGTAAATGACAGCGCCGGTAATAATTGCCGGGAGTATCAGGGAACCGCCCCAACCACCATCATGGCGCCATCTGCCGCCACCGTGTCCCCATTCGCCATGGCCACCTTCAGCGTAAGCGGGTGTGATTAACAAAACTGCAAGTAAAGCACTCAGTAAAGTTCTCATAATAGACATCCTGATTAACATGATGGATAGTCTCTGAATCAATGCTATCCAAGTACCAATAACGTTCAATACTGACAGAAGGATGACAGGGCGCTGCCAGATGCGAACAGAAAGACCGCGCCCACAGCTCATGCACTTTTCGTTTCATTTTGTTGCCGTCAACAAAATGTCGGCGCAACAATCTTCAGTAAATATAGTTCAACAACTTGTACAAACATTATTGCCTCTGGCCAGGCTGTCCGCCTTGAACAGCCTGGTCATCCGGCTGGCTGTTACACCGGCAGTTGCGCCGGCTTCATCGTGAGAAATGAATCTTGCCCGGTATTACTTTTCGTGTTTCTGCTCGTGCTTGTGTTCGCGCATGCCGTGATGCGGTGTTTCCTCGTCAAATGTCTTTTGTTGCTCCGGGGTCAACACGGCGTAAAACTCTTTCAGAGTGGCTAGATGTTCGGTCAGCTTCGCTTCCATCGCTTTCATGTGTTCCAGGCCCTTTTCCAAACGCTGTGGCGCAGTCAATTTGTCCATTTCTGCAGGGTCGGGACGCAAGGTTTTGTCCGCCATCGGGTTGTTCGCGGTGAACTTCTTCCAGGCCGGCTCTTGTTGCGCGGTCAATTTAAGCTTGTCGTGCAGCTTTGCTAAATGCTGCTCATGGTACTTTTCCATTTTTGCAGGATCTCCACCCATCATACCGCCGTGCCCGCCATAGCCGCAGTCTTCACCGCCATGTGCATAAACACTCGCCGACAGGGCGGCAATGGCCAGGCCTGCGATTATCATCTTTGCTGTCTTGTTCACTGTTGTACTCATGATTACTCTCCATCGTGGGTTGAATGACGTGCCGTCAAGCACGGTGCCCATTTAACTCGCCGCTTGTATCCGGCGTATGTCGGCCATCGAACATTTTGTACAGATTTGTATCGGTTGCCCGCAAATGTCTATTTCGTTGTAATGTTTGCATATGACAGACTCCATTACATCGCCGCGCATTCTGATTGTTGATGACGATGCGGAAATCCGCAGCCTGCTGGCCGATTATCTGGGCGAGCAGGACTGGCAGATCAGCACGGCTCCGGATGGCGCAGCCATGCAGCAGGTGCTCGACTCCACGCCCATCGACCTGATCGTGCTCGACCTCACTTTGCCCGGCAGCGATGGGTTGACTTTGTGCCGCGATCTGCGCGCTCACTCCAGCATCCCGGTGATCATGCTTACGGCGCGCAGTGCGCCGCTGGATCGCATCCTCGGGCTGGAAATGGGCGCCGACGATTATTTGTGCAAACCGTTCGAGCCGCGCGAACTGCTGGTGCGCATCCGCAACGTGTTGCGCCGCAGCCATGCGACTGCCAGTGACTCTTACAGTTCATCCGCGCTATGGCACTTCGCCGGCTGGACGCTGGATGAAACCACCCGGCAATTGCAGAACAAAGCCGGTCTGGTGGTCATGCTTTCCGGCGGCGAGTACCGCTTGCTCATGGCCCTGCTGGAACGTCCCAACCGCGCGCTCAACCGCGACCAGTTGCTGACCATCACCCAGGGACGCGAAACCGATCCGCTCGACCGCTCCATCGATCTGCACATCAGCCGCTTGCGCCAAAAGCTGGGCGACGATGCGCGCGCGCCGAAGTTGATCAAGACGCTGCGTAACGAAGGCTACCTGCTTGCAGCAACAGTAAAACGAGGTGAATGAAATGTTTTCGATGTTCCGTTCCATGCATGGCCGTCTGTTCCTGATCCTGCTGCTGGGCATGATCGTAGCCGCAGCAGGCACCATCATGCTCACGCATTCCAGACAACAGGAGATGTACGACCGTGTGCGCACCCAGCATTTGGCGATAGAGATAAACCAGCTGGTGGAAACCCTGGAAAAGGCCGCACCAGCGGAACGGGAAGAGATATTGCATTCGTTTCACAGTATGGGCATACGTGCGCGCCTGGCAAACAACGCTATGCTGCCGATCACCTCCAGGGATGAGGTTCTTGAGGATGCTCTGCAACAGCGTTCGCTGGATGCAAAACTGGTTGCCGAACAGCCGAGTCCCGCTACCTGCGGCGATATGGAAGCATGGAAGCACAGGCATATGCAGGGGCCGGGACCGCTGCTGTGCCAGCGCGTACAGGTCATTCTGCCCGACGAGAGCCTGTTCGAGTTGACCGTTCCCATGCCGCCCATGCACCAACCGGAGCTTCCGCCGACTGCCATTCTGCTGTTTGCCCTGTGCATCGCCCTGCTGGCCTGGCTGGTGGCGCGCATCGCCACCCGTCCGCTGCGGCAATTGGCCGATGCCGCCGACAGTCTCGATATCACGCATGTCAGCGAGCCGCTGCCCGAAAACG
>CAYOJU010000006.1:35317-47609 GCA_964404355.1 uncultured Sideroxydans sp.
GATGCCGCCGACAGTCTCGATATCACGCATGTCAGCGAGCCGCTGCCCGAAAACGGCAGCAGCGAGGTGCGCGCCGCCACCCGCGCCTTCAACCGCATGCAGAAGCGCATCTATGAAGATGTGCGCGAACGCACCGGCATGCTGGCCGCGATCACCCACGACCTGCAAACTCCGCTGACCCGGCTGCGCCTGCGTCTGGAAAAACTGCCGGACGAAGCACTGCGCAACAAGCTGGTCGGCGATATGCAGGCCATGCAGCAGATGTTGCAGGAAGGGCTGGAGCTGGCGCGCAGCCTGGACACCCACGAAGCCAAACAACTGCTCGATCTCGACTCGCTGCTGGACACCTTGTGCAGCGACGCTGCCGAAGCAGGACAGCAAGTCAGTTATGTGGAACGCACGGACGCGCGCCTGAAAGCGCATCCGCTGGCATTGCGCCGTGCGCTGTCCAACCTGCTGGACAATGCCGTGAAATACGGCCAGCGCGCCGAAGTCTCACTGGCACGGGATGCACACCAGTGCCATATCCATATCCGCGATTTCGGTCCGGGTATTCCGCCGGAATTGCTGGAGACCGTGTTTACGCCGTTCTACCGCATCGAGCATTCGCGCTCGCGCGAAACCGGCGGCACGGGGTTGGGACTCGCTATCGCCCGGAACATTGTGCAGCGCCACAACGGTGAGCTGGCTCTATCAAATCATCCTGCAGGGGGATTGCAGGTGGATGTTGTACTTCCGTTGAGCTAGTAGCCTGTAGCTGGTAGCTGGTTTTGTCGCGCCCAACGGGCGCAGGTTTGGCTACAAGCTACAGGCTACCCGCTACAAGCTCCCCACTACCCCGCTTCCGCTATAATGCGCACCCCGGACTCAGTACTGGGTCCTCAGCAATCAGAACTATTGCAATGACCGACCGTTACGCCGTTATCGGCAATCCCATTTCGCATAGCAAATCGCCGCTGATCCACCAGCTGTTCGCCGAGCAGACCGGACAGGACATGCGCTATGAAGCCATCGAGGCACCGCTGGAAGGCTTCGCCGCCACCGTGCAGCGTTTGCGCGCGGAAGGTTTCCTGGGTTGCAACGTGACGGTGCCGTTCAAGTTCGAAGCCTTTGCGCTGTGCGACCAGCTCAGCAGCCGGGCGCGCGAGGCAAAGGCGGTCAACACGATGCTGTTCCGAGACGGCGAAATCCTGGGCACCAACACCGATGGCATCGGTTTGCTCACCGACATCGAAAAAAATCTGGGTTTCAAGTTGATGTGGAAAGATGCGCTGTTGCTGGGTGCAGGCGGTGCGGCAGCGGGCGTGGTTTGGCCATTGTTCAACGCCGGCGTGGGCGTGGTCATCGCCAATCGCACCATTAGCAAAGCACAACTGCTGGCCGAAGAATTCACCGGTTCCGGCACAGTATACGCACGCCGTTACGACGAATTGGCGGGCAAACAATTCGATCTCGTGATCAACGCCACTTCCAGCGGTTTGTCGGACGAGATGCCGCCGCTGCCGGACAGCTTGTTCAAACCCGGCGCGCTGGCCTACGACATGATGTACGGACGCGAAACACCGTTCATGGCATTCGCGCGCAGGCAAGGCGCGGCAATCGTTTCTGATGGACTCGGCATGCTGGTGGAACAGGCTGCCGAGGCATTTTACCTGTGGCGCAACGTGCGCCCCGATACCCAGTCTGTACTCAATAAATTTCGCAAATGAAAATTGTAAAAAGTCTTTTTTGGCGCTTCGTGCTGGCGCTGTTTATCCTGTTGGTGTTGTATCAACTCTGGCTGTTCGCCCACATCTGCTGGTGGGTCAAGTTCAATCCTGCCACCAGCGCCTTCATGGAAGACCGTCTGGAAGTGATGCAGGACAAGAACCCGAAGGCCGGGCTGCAGAACAAATGGGTTCCCTACAGCAAGATCTCCAACAACCTCAAGCGCGCGCTCATCGTTGCCGAGGATGCCAAGTTCGTCGATCATGAAGGCTTCGATTGGGAAGGCATCGCCAATGCCTACCAAAAGAATATGAAGAAAGGCAGGATCGTTGCGGGCGGCTCCACCATCAGCCAGCAGTTGGCGAAGAATCTTTTTCTTTCCACCAAGCGCACACCCTGGCGCAAGGCCGAGGAAACCATCATTACGCTGATGCTGGAAGCGGTGATGGACAAGCGGCGCATTTTTGAAATCTACATGAACGTCATCGAATGGGGCAACGGCGTATTCGGCGCGGAAGCCGCAGCACAGCACTATTTCGGCATCAGCGCTGCACAACTCAGTCCGGAGCAGGCCGCCAAACTCGCGGCCATGGTGCCCAACCCGCGTTATTACGACAGTCACCGTGAAGCACAAGGCATGCTCGCCAAGACCATCGTCATCCTCGACCGCATGCCGGACGCGGATATTCCCTGAGCACGATAGGGATTATTGCCGGAATCCGGGCTGTCCTCAGCGGCTTGTTGGCTTTTCGTAGCGGTTACTTTCGAATATTCAGGTCGCCCCTGATAATCGAAGCCGCCATCGGGCAAGTTCATTTAATTGTCACTTTACTTTCTTACCCTGCCGGTTCAGAATCCGCCCGTCATTTTTTGCGGAGATCCCTTGTGGATACGTGTTCAAGTCACAGTAGTTGCCTCGTCGCCATGACGGGAAAGCTCTCGGCAATATAACGCGCAGTTCGCTGCCGCTATTCCGCCGAGCGCGGGGTGCGGTGTCAATATCCGGGAAACCGGTTTAATCCTCCCTTCCGACTACCCAAATCGTCACTTGTTTGTTGGCGATCAGCCTTGAATATTTATGCCATGGGACTTCGCGTGTAAACGAGGAAGTAGTCATGCGTTTCAAAATACTGAGTAGCCTTGGCACACTTTTCGCACCATTTGGATTCGCCATCCTGCTGGGCGTATTCGCGATGCCGCCCTGGAGCTATGCCGAAACAGCCGATGCAGAGAATATGACGGCGCGATTTCAGTTGACCTACAACTGGCAAAGGCATCCTGCCTTCCACGCGGCCTACTCCGGCCCGAACAGCATCATCGCCAGTGGCGAGAAGATGTACACGTTTACCGTGGACGCCTATCTGGGATTTCGCCCCTGGAAAGACGGCGAAATCTATTTGACCCCGGAGATTTCCCAGGGGGTGCCTTTCTCCACCAACCTGATTGGTCTTGGCGGATTTACCAACGGTGAGATCACTCGTGCCGCGGGGACCCATCCAACTATTTATCGGCAAAAACTCTTTCTGCGCCAGACCTGGAACAATGGCGGCGGTACCGAGCATATCGAAGCAGGCTCCAATCAGCTTGCCGGTTCGAGAGACAAAAACCGTGTTGTGCTGACAGTGGGAAATTTCTCGACGCTGGATGTTTTCGATCCGAATACCTATGCCAAGGATCCGCGCACCCAGTTCATGAACTGGGGCAACTGGACTTATGCATCCTACGACTACGCCGCCGATGCGCGCGGCTTTGGCTGGGGTTTTGCGGCAGAGTGGTATCAGGACGCATGGGTGCTGCGCTTCGGACGCATGACCGGTCCCAGGGAACCGAATGGCCTGCCAACTGATTACGCCATAGGCAAGCACTATGGCGACCAGCTCGAAGTCGAACATGCGCACACGCTGTATGGCCGTCCCGGCGCAGTGCGGGTGCTGGGCTGGCGCAACCGCGCAGTGCTGGCCAGTTTTGATGACGCACTTGCCTGGCTGAATGCGCATCCTGGGTCATATACAGGCCCGGACGCACTGGTTGCAGTACGCAATACCGAGAAGATCAAGTTCGGCATTGGCCTCAACGTCGAACAGGAAGTCAGCGATAGTACCGGTTTCTTCATGCGTGCCATGCAGGCGGACGGACGCACGGAAACTTATGCTTTTACCGAAGTGGACGGTTCTTTCTCAAGTGGATTCCTGATCAAAGGCGGCAACTGGGGACGCACCGAGGATTCAATCGGCCTTTCGCTCGCTCGCAATACCTTGTCGAACGAGCGCCGACAATTCCTTGAAGCGGGCGGCATTTCATTTTTCATCGGTGATGGCAAGTTGAACTATCGACCCGAGACCGTTTTTGAAAGCTATTACAGCCTGAATCTCGCCAAGTCCATGTGGCTGACAACGGACTACCAGCGCATTCAGAACCCGGCCTATAACGCGGATCGCGGACCGATCAACGTTTATGCCGTACGTTTTCATGTTGAGCTTTAATTGCAGGGACTGATCAAATGAATATGAAGAATGTAAACAATATTGTCCGGCGACTTGGCCCCGGCCTGATCACCGGGGCGGCCGACGATGATCCCAGCGGCATTGCGACCTATTCGCAGGCCGGTTCGCAATTCCGTTTCGGACTGGTCTGGACTTTGTTTCTGACAACACCGTTGATGATCGGCATCCAGATGCTGTCGGCGAGAATTGGCTGGGTAACGCGCGAAGGCTTGGGCGCCAACATTGCCAAGATCAGTCCGCGCTGGCTAACCCTGACCCTGATCGCGCTGCTTACAGTGGCAAACACCATCAATATTGCCGCTGACCTGGGCGCCATGGGCGAGGCAGTTCGCCTGCTTGTCGGCGGTCACGTTGCCCCGTACATCATCGGTTTTGGCGTGATCTCAATCGCAAGTCAGATATATTTTTCGTATGAAGGAACGGTGCGTATCCTGAAGTGGCTGACACTCGCGCTCTTTTCCTATGTTGCGGTCATCCTGTCGGTTTCGGTTCCCTGGAAGCAGGTGTTCACCGAATCTGTCCTGCCTTGGCGCTTCATACCCCAAGGCACGTCCCTGAACGACTACGCTTCTATTGTCGTCGCCGTGCTGGGCACGACGATCAGCCCGTATCTTTTTTTCTGGCAAGCAGCGCAGGAAGTCGAGGACAATGTTCGCCGCCCTGAAGCGGCGGAACTTCATGATCACCCGGCCTATGCCGCAGAGCACCTGTCGCGGATCAAACAGGACACCTATATTGGAATGCTCTTTTCAAACGGCATCGCCCTGTGCATCGTGCTCGCGACAGCAGTCACGCTGAACGAGCACGGCATCACCAACATTCTGACAGCAACCCAGGCGGCCGAAGCGCTGCGGCCGTTTGCCGGCGAATTCGCGTTTGCGGTGTTTGCCCTCGGCATTATTGGCACAGGCCTGCTGGCGGTACCCGTGTTGGCAGGGTCGGCAGCTTTTGCGGTCAGCGAGATATTCGGCTGGAAAGCCGGGCTTTCGCATGGATTCCATGAAGCGCGCGGCTTCTATGCAATCATCATCGTGGCGACGGTCATCGGCACCTTGATGGGCTCGCTCGAAGTCGACCCGATCAAGGCGCTGATCTGGAGTGCCATCATCAATGGCGTTATCTCCGTGCCTATCATGGCTGTCATGATGCGCATTGGTCAGTCTGAGCGGCTCATGGGCAAATTAACCATCAGCCCGCGACACCGGTTAATGGGTTGGATAGCGACCGGTGTGATGGCTTTGGCAGTGGTGTTCATGCTGGCAACAAGCTTTTAGTCAGCAGGGCCTCCACCCAGTCCGCAGCAGACCACAGCCAGCCAATTATCAATCCTGAAGCCGGGTCGGATTCGATTTCTCGCGCTGCTCAAAGAAGCGCAGCAGAAGGAAGGTAAGCCAACCGATGATCACCAGTGCAACCGTGAAAAGCGTGTAGGAAATCGGCCACGGAACACCCGCCGTCATCATCGAGAATTCCGACATGCCGCCGATACCTGCCAGCACGTTGAGTGGCATGAATACCACGCTCAGTACCGTCAGCCGCTTCACGTTCTTGTTCTGGTTGTTGTTGATGAAGCCGACCGTGGCATCCATCAGGAAGTTGATCTTGTCGAAGATGAATGCCGTGTGTCCATCCAGGGAGTCGATGTCGCGCAGAATCTGCTGAGCATCTTCCAGTTGTTGTTTGTTCAGGAATTTGCTGCGCATGAGAAATGAAACCGCGCGGCGCGTGTCCAGCACGTTTCTGCGGATCAAACCGTTCAGGTCTTCCTCGTGGGCAATGGCTGTCAGGGTCTCGTCCGCCTGCTCGCCGATCCTGTTGTTGCTGAGCACTTGCTTGCTCACCACGCGCAGCCCCTGGTAAACATCTTCCAGTGCATCAGCGGAATATTCGGCATCGGCCGCATACAGGTCGAGCAAGACATCCTTGTAGTCGAGCACATAGTTGGGCTGTGTCAGTGCGCGTAAACGCTGCAAACGAAATACCGGCAAATCGACCTTGCGCAGAGAAAACAGAATTTCCTGGTACAGAATAAAAGCAACCGGAACGCTGCGGGAGACATCCTCTTTGTCGAGCAGAAAGTCGGAGCGCAAATGGACGGCTCCTTTATCCTCGACATAGAACCGGGCACTCGACTCCAGATCGTTCAGCTTGTCCGGATCGGGCAGATCAATGCCGAAAATGGAGCCCACCCAGACGCGTTCCTCGAAGGTCGGGTTCACCATGTCGATCCAGACCGGCTTGACCGTGATCAGATCGTCGCGGGTATTAATTTCGATTTCGCGCAAACGGCCTTCATGCAGCTCGAATGCCTTGATGGTGGATCTTTCGTTCTTGTATTCGCGTTTCCCCAACGCCTGGATCAGCGAAATCGGGACATCCTGCAACACCTGTTCCTTCTTCTCGTCAGTGATCAGATCCCACACGAACAACTGATCCTCGGAAGACAGCTCTTCCAGTACTTCCGAGAACTCAGCCGACGAGAGCTGGTTAAGTATCTGCTGCATTTTTGCCAGATTCTGCTTGCGTACCAGCGTTTCCACCAGATCGTGGCGGGGCATGTCCTGGTTGTGGACAAATTCCTCGACGAGCCGGTGCTTTTTTATTAGATTAAGCACCGTCTGCTGGCTGGTCTGGTATTCGATGTTCGAGTCGTTTGGCATGAAAAACCGCCCCGTAGTAAAAACACAAGTGATGGCGGAATTATAAGTTATCCTTTGCCCTGTCAGCCTGTTATCGACTGTATTTGTGCCGAAATTTACAGGATTTGTCCCCATGAATAGACCCGACAACGAACACGCTCGCAACGAGAACGTACTGGATCATTTCCGGCAGGTGCAACGCTTGCTGGAGGAACAGACACTGGCGGAGACATCTGCACACCAATCTGAGTCGCCGCGCGACGAGCGGCACGAATTGCTGGAAAAAATGGTGCACAAGCGCCATCTGACCGAGATGCAAAAAATTCTGGACGAGCTTCATCCTGCCGATACCGCTTACATCCTTGAAGCTTTGCCCATGGAACAGCGCCTGCAGGTCTGGAATTTGCTCAAAACGGGGCGTAAAGGCGAAATCCTGATTGACTTGCCGGAAGCGGTGCGAGAATCGCTGATTGCCGTCATGAGCCGGGAGGAGTTATGTGAAACGGCAGGACATCTCCATACCGACGAGATCGCCGATCTCGCTCCGGACCTGCCGCAGAATGTGATGCGCGATGTGTTCAAATCGCTTTCCATTGACGAGCGCGAGCAACTGCGCATGGCAATGTCCTATTCAGATGATTCGGTCGGCGCACTAATGGACTTCAACCTGGTACATGTGCGAGAGGACGTCAGGCTGGATGTAGTGTCTCGTTACCTGCGCCGCTTGGGCAAACTGCCTGCTCAAACCGACCAGGTGTTCGTGGTGGATTGCGATGACATCTTCAAAGGGGTGTTGCCAATCAACCTGATTGTGGTCGGCGAACCGAAAACACTGGTCGGACAGCTGATGCAAACCGACGCAATCAGGCTCAACCCTGATGACAAAGCCGACCAGGTAGCGCCTTCTTTCGAACGTTATGGCCTGGTTTCTGTACCGGTGGTGGATGAGGAAGGCAGACTGGCAGGTCGGGTGACGGTGAAAGCCGTGCTGGACTTTGTCCGGGCACGAGCGGAAACCGACTTGTTGAAGCAGGCCGGTCTGCGCGAGGATGAAGATATTTTTGCTTCCGTGTGGAAGTCACTGCAAAATCGCTGGATCTGGCTGGCATTGAACCTGTGCGCCGTCTTTTTCGCTTCGCGCGTGATCGGCAGCTTTGAAGACACCATCGCATTGCTTGTCGCGCTCGCCACGCTGATGCCCATTGTCGCCGGTATCGCCAGCTATTCGGCCAACCAGACCATGACTGTCATCGTCCGCGCTCTTGCACTGAAACAGCTTTCGCGAAACAACGTGCGTCGTCTGATGTACAAGGAATTGGCGATCGGAGGATTGAATGGCCTGGCGTTGGGAAGCATTGCCGGATTGTTCGCCTTCTTTCTCTATTACAGTGTACTGCTCGGACTGGTAATGGCCAGCGCAATGCTGCTCAATCTGATCGTAGGCACCATCACCGGCGTATCCATCCCGCTTGTCATGCACAAGCTGGGCCGCGATCCCGGCATTGGCTCAAGCGTAATGATCACCGCCATCACCAGCAGCAGCGGATTTTTCATTTTCCTGGGATTGGCGACGATCTTCCTGATCTGATTCAACCTAACTGAACGGCGCCCTGTTCCATTTCTCCAACCAGCCCGGCAACGCGTTCGCCGGCATGGGACGGGCGATGCCGTAACCCTGGCCGCATTCACAACCCATTTCCACCAGCGCATGGAATAGTTCTTCCGTTTCCACGCCCTCGGCCACAATCTTGCGGTCGAAGGCCCTGGCCAGCGCGATGACACCCTGCACAATCGCCCGGTCGCCTTTGTCTTCCAGCATGTCACGAATGAAGGATTGGTCGATTTTGAGCGTATCGACCGGCAGGCGGCCGAGGTAAGACAGGGAGGAGTAGCCGGTACCGAAATCATCCAGCGCGAAGCTGATACCGATCTTGCGACAACGTTCGATGGTATCGCTCACCCTGGGAATATCGCCCAGCGCTGCCGTTTCCAGAACCTCAACCTGCAAACTGCCTTTCGGCAGATCCGGGTGGCGCAGTAGCTTGCGCTTCAGCTTCCAGGCGAAATCGCTCGCTTGCAGGTGGCGCGCCGAAATATTGATGCTCAGTTCCATCGATAACCCGGCTTGGTGCCATGCTTCCAGTTGCGCAAATGCCGTTGCGACGACCCAATCGCCCAATTCTATTTCCAGCATCGTGCCTTCAATTGCATGCAGAAATTCGGCGGGAGCGAGCACTCCACGATCCGGGTGATTCCAGCGGATCAGCGCTTCTGCCCCGACCAGTTGCAGCGAGCGCATGTCCACCTTGGGCTGGTAATACAGTTCGAATTCGTTATTTGCCAACGCCAGCGTGAGACGCCGCAAGAATTCGTGGTGCGAGCGGGCGCGCTGGTCGTTTTCCGCATCATAGAGATAGTAACGGTTCTTGCCGGACTGCTTGGCGGAGTACATCGCCTGGTCGGCATGGCGCAACAGGGTGTCGGCATCCTGATCGTCCATGGGAAAGAGTGCGACACCGATACTGGCACTCACCTCGAACAACTTGCCTTTGATTTCGATAGGCTGGCTGATCGCTTCCAGCAAACGGTTCAGACTTGCCGCATACTCTTCAACCGCACGCAACCCCAGCAGCAACACGGCAAATTCGTCGCCGCCCAGCCGCGCCACCGTATCGTCGCCGCGTATTGTCTCTTTAATGCGCCGTGTCACTTCGATCAATACACGGTCACCGGCTTCGTGCCCCATGGTGTCGTTGACGAGTTTGAAACCGTCCAGATCCAGATAGCAGACAGCCAGTATGCTGCCTTCCCGCCTGGTATGAGCCAGTGCCTGTTGCAATCGGTCAGCCAGCAGGACACGATTAGGTATGCCGGTCAGCGCATCGTAGTGGGCAATATGCTCCAGTTGTTTTTCATGTTGTTTAAGCAGCGTGATATCGGAAAAGGTACCCACCATAAGGGTTGGTACGCCCGAATCATCCCGCTGGGTAACCGTACCGCGACATAAAATCCATTTCCAGCTGCCGTCTTTACATACCAGCCGCATCTCGGAAACGTAGTGACCTGCGTGTTTCTTCAGGAACGCATGCAACTCGTTTCTGACACGGCGCTCATCGTCGGGGTGGATGATCTTGAACACCTGTTCGGAATGGTCGCCCAGCTCCTCTTCCGCATAGCCCAGCATCTCGGCGAAACGTTTTGAATAGTGGAACTTTTCCTGCTGCGGCTTCCAATCCCAGACCGCATCGCCCGCACCTTCAAGCGCATGGCGCAGTCTCTCCTCGGTCTGGCGCAGTATTTCCTGTTCATCTTCGCCCGCACGCTGCGCTTCCTTGAGCCGCTCGTAGTTTTCGATAACAAACCACAAGCACAGCAGATACAGGCAGGACGTGAAAATATCAATGAAGGAGTAGCCGGTGTTGAAATAGGGCAGCGCATGCACCGTCACGATGCTAAACAGGCTGATGCCCAGCCAGATGCGCCCCATCCTGCGCCCTTTCAGGAAGAACGCGCCCGCCAGCAGCAGGAAGAACAGCGATAGCCGCATCGTGTTGTAGGGAGCAAAAATATAGATGAACAGGAACAGGCAGAATGAAAGCGCCACGGTGATCGAGCTCAGCAATTCAACCTGGTTTCGATGCCAGTACAAATATGCTGCAAGCGCCAGAAAGAATGCGCCAAAACCAAAATCGATCATGCCCAGAATCGGGCTGACCTGCCAGCGAATGAACCCCATTCCGAGGGAAATGATGCCGTTGAGCATCAAAACACTGCTCAGAAAAATGTACTTATATATCTGATCTCGTTCGTCTTTGAACGAGTTCAAATTGAACGGCCCTGACTTATTCATCGAAGCGAATCTCTCCTGCCTTGGTGTTACCAGGCTGACAATACTTTCCTTGCCGCCCATGGGCGGGATAGTGCTGCAATTGTTGAGCAGAACGCCCCGTTGTTGCTGAAAATCATAGCCAGCGAAACGTGACGTGTGCTATTTTGTTCGGATAGAACATTCCCGAACACAAACACGGATCATCAAAGGTAATCTTATCACGCAGTTGACACAGAAATGACTGATAGCCCTTCCAACCAGTATCCGAAAATAGACCCGCAGCTTGAACGCTCACTGCTGGGCATTGAAATTCCACCCTGCCCTGAAATTCTGCTTCGCATCATGGCCGAGATGCACAAGGAAGAGCCGGATTACCATCGCCTTTCCGATATGATCAGCGCTGATGTAGCCCTTGCCGCCGGCCTCATCAAGACTACCAATTCACCGTTTTTTGCCCGCACACAGCGGGCGCGTTCGGTACATGACGCACTGACGATACTCGGCCTCAGAAACGCCAGCCACACCATCGCGGGGATCATCCTGCGCAATCTTTTTCCCAACACGCCGGTCATGATGCGCTTCTGGGATGCCTCGGCGCGCACGGCACGGCTTTGCGCCTGGCTGGCATATAAACTGGATATCCCCGGTTTTCACGCCGATGATGCCTTTACCTTCGGCCTGTTTCACGATTGCGGTATTCCGGTATTGATGATGCGCTTTCCGCAATACAAAGAAGTATTGGGACACGCCAATCGCAACACCCAGACCGAATTCACCGCCATAGAGGAATCGCTGGTGCAAACCAACCATGCCGTGGTGGGAAGCGCACTCACACGAAGCTGGTGGTTACCGGAAGACATGTGTCAGGCCATCCGCCATCACCACGACCTGACTGCTTTGGCACCAAACTCGACCTTACCCAAAATCCACCGCCAGTTTATTGCTACCACCCAGTTCGCCGAACATTTCTCCCAGCAGCAACTGGGCCTGGATTTCACCGAGGAATGGCCCAAGTTCTGCGCCGCTTCTCTGGAAACACTGCAGATCGATGAGGAAGATCTTGAGTTTTTATACACTGAAGCCCGACAGATCGTCTCCACACCAGAATAATCCTTCAATGGCGCAACACCCGGCGCCATCTTTCACTTGTTGTTACCAAATATGCGCACGAGAAAATTCCTGCGGCATAAACTCCAGCAACGACGAGGGCTTCAGAAACTTTGCATAATTATTTGCGTCGAAAAAACGAGGAGTAAGCAATGCTCGCCCACTTTTTGGGTGGGTGAATTTATTGGAGTATAGCGGAGACGGTTCGCTGAAGAAGTTCAACAAACACGAGATGTAAACCTACTCCCTCCGTTTTAAACGGAGTCCGCAGAAAGGGCGAAACGCAACTACCCGGCGCCCGCCCCAATCTACGAAGCTTAGGCGCCGAGGATGCCTTTAACTGCTACAGGGGCTGCAGGTTTCGCTGCGGCTTTCTTAGCAGGTTTTTTTGCTTTTTTAGCGGCTGGCTTCTTGGCTGCTGCTTTTTTCGCTGCCGGTTTCTTGGCGGCTACTTTTTTAGCGGCTGGCTTCTTGGCTGCTGCTTTTTTCGCTGCCGGTTTCTTGGC
>CAYOJU010000006.1:47709-56679 GCA_964404355.1 uncultured Sideroxydans sp.
GGCTACTTTTTTAGCGGCTGGCTTCTTAGCTGCTACTTTTTTCGCTGCCGGTTTCTTGGCAGCTACTTTTTTTGCTGCGGGCTTCTTTGCGGCAGCCTTCTTGGTCTTGCTTTTTGCTTTGGTTGTTGCAGCCATTTTCATTCCTCTTTAAAAATTGATGGACTAACCAGTGACTACATTGCGTGCATCATCTGCACTCCCGATGCATCTTTCTGCTTCTTGAAATCTCCCAACACGCACGGTGATCGCATTCTATGCGCGATTAAAAAAAATGCGCAACACTTTTATGCATATTTTGCAAAATAATTTTACGCGACGATTTTCTCTGCAGCGTAAAGCTGGCGCACTGTTTCGCGTTCCCGGACCAGATGAACTTCTGCTCCATCCACCATCACTTCGGCTGCCCGCGGACGGGTATTGTAGTTGGAGCTCATGCTCATTCCGTACGCTCCCGCCGACATCACGGCCAGCGCATCGCCTTTATCCACGGCCATCTCGCGGCCATGACCGATAAAATCTCCGGTCTCGCAGATCGGCCCAACCACCTCGTAAAGCTGCTTCGCCGACTCCCTTTTCTGCACCGGCAGGATGGTGTGCCAGGCATCGTAAAGTGCCGGACGCATGAGGTCGTTCATCGCCGCATCGACGATGGCGAAGTTCTTTTCTTCCCCATGCTTGAGGTATTCAATGCGGGTAAGCAGTACTCCGGCATTGCCGACCAGCACCCTGCCGGGCTCAACAATGATCTTCTTGGAACGCCCGGAAAGCGCCCCCAGCAAGGCTTTCGCGTACTCGGCGATGGTTGGCGGCGTTTCGTCGTCGTAGCGGATACCGAGTCCACCGCCGAGGTCGAGATGCTCCAGAACGATGCCTGCGGCAGCCAATTGATCGACCAGCGCCAGCACTTTCTCCGCCGCCGCAATAAACGGGCTGGTTTCGGTGAGCTGTGAGCCGATGTGGCAATCCATACCGGTAACACGTATATGCGGCATGGTTGCCGCCTTGCGGTACAACGCCAGCGCCTCGGTGTAGGCCACGCCGAACTTGTTCTGCTTGAGACCGGTGGAAATGTAAGGATGCGTTTTGGCATCCACATCGGGATTTACACGCAAGCTGATAGGTGCCACTTTGCCCATGCTACCGGCCACTTCATTCAAACGATCCAGTTCTGACGAAGATTCGACGTTGAAGCAAAGAATCTCCGCTTCCAGCGCTTGCCGCATTTCAGCTTCGCTCTTGCCCACACCGGAGAACACTACCTTGTTTGCCGCACCGCCCGCCGCCAGCACACGCTGCAGTTCACCGCCGGAAACAATGTCGAACCCGGCGCCCAGGCGGGCAAACAGGTTAAGGATGGCAAGGTTGGAATTGGCCTTTACCGCGTAGCAGATGAGGTGTTCGCGATCTTTGAAAGCTTCAGCGAACTGGCGAAAGCCGTCAGTCAGCGCAGCGCGCGAATAGACGTAGCAGGGAGTACCAAAGCGTTGCGCGATATCATTCAGGGAGACGTTTTCGACAAATAGCTGGTTTTGCTGATAGTGGAAATATTCGTTCATGGTGACTTCTTGCTCTCGGGATTTTCGGGAGTGATTGGAGCTGGTGTTGTATGTGGAGTCGCGGTCGGCAAGGGCGACAGAATCAACGGACCTTTGCGTCCGCAACCTTGCAGGATAATGGTCAACAGCAACATAATGCAGAAAGTAGTACGCATGGTTTCTTCTTCCCTGGTATTTGGATCGGGCGTGACAATCAGAATGGTCGGGATTATATGACGGAAAGCCCAGGCAACGAACCGGGCAGCGCGCTGTTTGCACGCATTCAGCAGATGGTCAGCGAACGCGGGGTGGACATCCGCCAGAGCCTGAACGGCAATGCCCTCAAGCTGGAATTCGCCGATGGACAGCGCATCCTGATCAACTGCGATGCGCAAACCAACAACGTGTGGCTGGCGGCAAGCTCCGGCGGTGTCGAATTCACCCCCGAAAACGGCATCTGGCGCACCCGCGACCGCAGCGAATTGTTCGCCAGGCTGCACGAGATCATGGAACAGACCATCGCCAGCAACCCGCTCAATGCTCGCCCCCCCAGTGAGTTGCTACGCCAACCCGATCACCCCGCCCCCATCATCGTCTACCGCAACACGCAAGAGAGCCATGGTCTGCGCAATACGCTGATTGTGCTGCTAGTGGGAGCAATCGGCTTCTGGGCTGCGCAACGCCAGAGCCCCCCGCAGGAAGTCAAGAATGCCCGCCCGCAAACCCAGACCTTGTCACTCGACAAACGACACTACCCATGCGAAGGCGGTTTCCCCGTCAACGGCAACGTCACCGTCTTCCCCGGAAGTACTCTGCATGCCGACGACCCGAACGACCCCGAGCTCACACTGAAAAACGATCATGCCTTCCCCGTGCTGATGATCCTTTCCGCTCCGCAGACCGCAATCCCGTCTCTGTCTGTGCTGGTTCATGCAAAACAAAGCGTCATCGCGCACCTGCCCGCCGGGCAATACGACATGATGTTCAGCGTCGGCAACACCTGGTGCAACCCGCGCAGCGGCTTCTCCGAGGGACACCTGCTGAAATTCGACAAGCCACTGGTCATGCAAGCGGACAAACCGACCCAGCTTGCCATTCAGACTTCCGGTGCAGGCATGGAAGACTTCCAGCTTTTCATCAAAACCGCCCATCCCGAGGCCTCCCTCCCTCCGCCGACATTCACCGGCGACGGCAGCATGGAGGTGCAGCGCCAGGCTAACGGGCACTTCTACCTACCCGGTACCATCGAAGGAATCCCGGTCACTTTCATGGTGGATACCGGCGCCTCGGTCACTTCCATCTCCAACGACCTCGCGCGGCAGGCGGGCATCCACAATTGCAAGGCAGTGCAATTCCAGACCGCCAACGGTGAGGCAACCGGCTGCATCGCCCTGCTGCCGCACATGACACTGGGCAATTTTGTGCTGGAGAACATCACCGTCGCCGTGATGCCCAATCTGGAGACCAACCTGCTCGGAGCGAACGTGTTGCGCAATTTCCAGGTAAGCCAGAGCGACAGCAGCATGCTGTTGGGTCGGCGTTAACAAGAGGTCCCATATGACTGAAAGCGAATTCAACGAAGTAGCCAATGCCGTGTTCCAGCGCATCGAACAGGCAATAGATGACTCAGACGCGGACATCGATTACGACAGCAATGGCTCGATACTGGAAATGGAGTTTGCCGACGGCAGCAAAGTCATCGTCAACCGCCATGTTCCCAATCGGGAGATCTGGCTCGCTGCCAAGTCCGGCGGCTTCCATTACGCGCTGCAGGATGGACGCTGGTTCAGCCAACGCGAAGGCAGCGAGCTATTCGCCAAGCTGGGCGAGCTGGTACAGCTCGGATCGGGAAACAAACTGGACTTCTAGAAAAAAGGAAGGGGCCAGGCGGAAGGCATCTTTCATCTGGGAGGAGACTACTGAGAACCGCGTGTTGTCCGCCTGGCAGGACGAACTCTATAGCCGATCAGAACGTTTGGGAATGCGGCATATTGTCGCAGGCAACAACGGCTATTCCGCCACCCCATAGCCGCGCAATTCCGTCCGGAACTGCTTGTAGTCCGGGCAGGCACTTTCCACCACGCGCCAGAAAGCAGGTGAATGGTTCATCTCCACCAGATGCGCCAGTTCGTGTACCACCACGTAGTCGATCAGGTGTAGCGGCATTTTCACCAGTTGCCAGTTCAGCCGCACCACGCCGTGCACGGTGCAATTGCCCCACTGGGTACGCGCCGCAGTGAGCTTTATTTCCCTCGGCGACACCTGCAGCAAGGGGGCGAAATGCTCCACGCATTCCTTGAAGACTTGCAGTGCCTCATTGCGGTACCACTGGATCACCGCTTTTTCGATGTGCACCCCCTCCGCTTCCAGACCCACCGGCACATGCAGTATCTCGCCGTGCAACTGCGGCACGGCCCCGCGCACTTTGGGGGTCAGTGTCAAAATGAATTCCTCGCCGCGGAACGGGATGCGCGCGCCTTCCGCCCAGAATATCGGCGGGGCCTTTTTCGATTGCCAGCCATCCAGCTGCTTGACCACCCAGTCGGCCTTGTCCTGCAGGACGCTGTGCAGCCATTTTTCGGAAGCGCGCAACGGCGCATTGACGGTGAGGCCGCGATCATCGATGCGCAGGTTGATGCTGCGGCGGTAGCCGCTGCGTTTGAGGGTGTAGCTGATTTCTTTTCCGGACAGCTGAATATTGCGTTGTTCAACTACAGGCGCAGGTGCCTTCTGACGTAATGCCCTGAACATCAGGCCAGCCTGTTCATCTCGCCCTCGATCCATTCCTCCACACGGCGGCTGATTTCTTCCGCCTTGAGCCCCTTGGGATCGATGGGTTGACCGATACTCATGACAACGGTGCCGGGGTGCTTCAGGAAAGAGTTGCGTCCCCAGTACTTGCCGGCGTTATGCGCCACCGGTACCACCGGCGCACCGGAACTCTCACCCAGCAGGGCGCCGCCAATCTTGTATTTGCCATGTACTCCGTAAGGCATGCGCGTACCTTCGGGAAAGATCACCACGCAGAAGCCGCGCTCCAGCCTGTCCTTGCCCTGCTCCAGCAGTTGCTTCATCGCCTGCTTGCCCTTGCTGCGGTCAATGGCGATGGGACTGGTCAGCGCCAGGCCCCAGCCAAAAAACGGCAGAAACAACAGCTCGCGCTTGAGCACCCACACCTGGTCCGAAAACACCCGCTGCAAAGCGAACGTTTCCCAGGCCGATTGATGTTTGCACATCACGATACAGGGTTCTTTCGGGATGTTTTCCGCCCCGCGCACTTCCATGCGGATATCGCAGATCACGCGCAACAACCACATCGTGCTGGTGGAGATGAAAGTGGCAAAACGGTAGCGCGTGTGCGGCTTGAGCGGGAAAGTGAACAGCACCACTGTGGCAAAGATGGGAACCCAGATCAATTGCGCAAGATAATAGAGCAGCGAACGAATAAATATCATACCAATGTCGCCGTCACCGCCGCCAGGTCGGGATAAATTAAAGTACCTTCGGGCAAACCGCCCTTGGCCTGTGTCCTGGTGCCTTTTCCGGTGAGTACCAGAATGGGCTGCGCGCCCATGCCCACCGCCACTTCCAGATCGCGCAAGGAATCGCCCACCGCGGGCACGCCTTTCAAGTTGATGCCGTAGCGCGTCGCAATCTCCTCCAGCATGCCAGTCTTGGGCTTGCGGCAGCCGCAGTTCGAGTCATTGGTGTGCGGACAGAAAAACACCGCATCAATACGCCCGCCCGCCGCCGCGCAGGCCTTGTGCATCTTGTCGTGAATGGCATTCAGCGTCGGCATGTCAAACAGGCCGCGCCCGATGCCGGACTGGTTGGTCGCCACCACCACGCGGTAGTCTGCCTGGCACAGCCGCGCGATGGCCTCCAGACTGCCGGGTATGGGCTTCCACTCCTCCGGGTTCTTGATGAACTGGTCGGAATCGAGATTGATGACGCCGTCGCGGTCGAGAATGATGAGCTTGGTCATGCCGCCAGTTTCGAGATGTCCGCCACCTGATTCATCAGGGTGCCAAGCTGTTTGAGCAGCAAGGCACGGTTGATGCGCAGTTTCTGGTCTTCCGCCATCACCATCACCTGATCGAAGAAATCGTCGATGAACGGCTTGAGCGTCACCAGCGTCTTCAGGTTCTGTCCGTAATCGCCGCGGCTGAAATAACCCTGCGCGAAAGGCGCGATATCCTGCATCGACTGATGCAGATTTCGCTCGGCATCGTCCGTCATCAGATTGGCATCAAACACCGCTCCCGCCATGGCTGCGCCGAGTTCTTCCATGTTCTTGCGCATGATGTTCTGCACGCGCTTGTTGGCTGCAGCCAGATCCTTGGCCGCATCCAAAGCCGCAAATCCGCGCACGGCCTGCAGGCGCGGCAACACCTCATGCAGACGGCCGTTCAGCACCGCCAGCACCGCTTCGGTATGCGACACTTCAAAGCTGCGATCGCGCAGATAGCCGCGCAACCTGTCCATCATGAAGCCTTCCACATCCGCAGCCACCGTGGCGCTCAACATCCCCTTGGGGAAGTTCTCCGCCGTGGCCTTGAGCAGGGCGGGCAGCGGCAGGTCCAGCGGCGTCTCGATCAGGATGCGCAGGATACCCAGCGCCTGACGGCGCAGACCAAACGGGTCTTTGTCGCCGGTCGGCACTTGGCCGATGCCATAGATGCCGATGATCGTTTCCAGCTTGTCTGCCAGTGCAACCGAGCAGGCTACTGCCCCCAACGGGATCGAATCTCCGGCGAAACGCGGATGGTAATGCGCCTCGATGGCATTCGCCACTTCCAGGTCTTCGCCGTCGTGGAAAGCGTAATAGCGCCCGATGATGCCCTGCAATTCGGGGAATTCGCCGACCATGTCGGTCAGCAGGTCGGCCTTGCACAGGCGCGCCACCAGTTCCGCCTTGGCCTTGTCCGCCTGCAGCAAACGCGCGATGGTTCCGGTCAGCGTGGTAATGCGCTCGACGCGCTGCAACTGCGAACCCAGCTTGTTGTGATACACCACATTGCCGAGTTTCTTGACACGCGACTCCAGCTTCTGCTTGCGGTCCTGGTTAAAGAAGAAACGCGCATCGGACAGGCGCGGACGCACCACGCGCTCGTTGCCCTGCACGATATGGCGCGGGTCGTTCACCTGCATGTTGGAAACGATGAGGAACTTGTTCAGCAGCTTGCCGGTACTCGCATCCAGCAGCGGGAAGTATTTCTGGTTTTGTTGCATGGTCAGGATCAGGCATTCCTGCGGCACGCCGAGATATTCTTTCTCGAACTCGCCAACATACACCTCCGGCCATTCGACCAGCCCCGCCACTTCGTCCAGCAACGAACTCAGCACGCTGCGCTCTTCATTGGACATGGACAGCAGTTTTTCCAGGTCGAAATTGGCATGTCCCACCCAGATCGCGCTGTTCTGTTCGGACAGGTCGTCCAGTCGTGCCACGATGCTTTCGCGCCTTTGCGCAAAGCTGGCGACCACGCGTCCATCGCGTGCCAGCGTGGCTTCGTAATCGTCCGCATGGGTGATTGTCACCGGCTCGCTGCACATGAAACGGTGGCCGCTGGTGACATTGCCGCTGGTCAGCCCCAGCACTTCGGCCTTGATCACGCGCTTGCCGTGCAGGACGATCAGGCCGTGCACCGGCCGCACGAACTGGTGTTCGGAATCGCCCCAGCGCATCACTTTCGGCACCGGCAGCTTTTTCAGTGCCTGCGTCACGATGTCCTGCAGGTATTCGTCCAGCGACTTGCCCTTCTGTTCGATGCGCGCCACAAAGCATTCGGCTTTGCCCTCGCCCGAGCGCGACAATTGCGTCATGACAACGTTGGCCGAGCGCATAAAACCTTCCAGCGCCTTGGTCGGCTTGCCATCGGCATCCAGCCCCGCCGCGACAGCCGGGCCCTTGCGCTCGACGATGCGGTCGGGTTGTTGCTGCAATACCTCGGTGATGCTCAGTGCCAGGCGGCGCGGTGTCGCATACGGTGTCAGCACACTGCCTTCACTCAGCAAGGCCTGTTCTTTCAGGGCGGCTAATACTTCGTTGGCAAACGTCGTGGAAAGTTTTTCCAGCGCCTTGGGCGGCAGCTCTTCGGTGAGCAGTTCGATCAGTAACGTTTCTTTGACTTGTTTCATTTCTTACCCCCGACCTTGGTCATCGGGAAACCCAATGCTTCGCGTGAATCGTAATACGCCTGCGCCACCTGGCGCGCCAAAGCGCGCACCCGGCCAATGTAGGCGGCGCGTTCGGTCACCGAAATGGCACCGTGCGCATCCAGCAAATTGAAGGTATGCGAGCACTTCATCACCATTTCAAAACCCGGCAGCGGCAAGCCCAGATCCATCAGACGCTTGGCTTCGCTCTCGTATTCGTTGAAATGACGGAACAGCATCTCGACGTTGGAATGCTCGAAGTTGTACTTCGACTGCTCCACCTCGTTCTGGTGAAACACATCGCCGTAGGTAATGACCGTGTTGCCGTGTTTCGCCCAGGTCAGGTCAAACACGTTCTCCACACCCTGCAAATACATGGCCAGACGCTCCAGCCCGTAAGTGATCTCGCCCAGCACCGGCTTGCAGGTGAGCGAACCGACTTCCTGGAAATACGTGAACTGCGTGACTTCCATACCGTCCAGCCACACTTCCCAGCCCAGCCCCCAGGCGCCCAGCGTCGGCGACTCCCAGTCGTCCTCGACAAAGCGGATATCGTGCTCGTTGGTATTGATGCCCAGCGCGCGCAAGCTATCAAGATACAGTTCCTGGATATTGTCGGGGGAAGGTTTCAGCACCACCTGATACTGATAGTAATGCTGCAAGCGGTTGGGATTCTCGCCGTAACGCCCGTCTTTCGGGCGGCGCGAAGGCTGCACATAGGCCGCGCGCCAAGGCTCAGGGCCGATTGCGCGCAGGAAAGTGGCCGTGTGAAACGTACCCGCGCCAACTTCGATATCGTAGGGTTGCAACAACGCGCAGCCCTGCTTATCCCAGAATTGCTGAAGCGTCAGAATGACTTGCTGAAAAGTGAGCATGTACTTAAAACCCGCAGGATTTGCGAAAGGCCGCATTTTACGGGTTCGGAGGGGTTACGTCACCCTGAAAGGCCCTGTTTTCCGACGGGTGGCGATTTTCCCTTTGGAAGCAACAGCGCCCGCAAAGCCGTCAATTATTGCGGGGGAATCCCCTATCACTTCTTGCCGCGAGTCTTGCACAGTGCCAGTTTTTCGCTGCGCAGCAATTTTTTGATCTCCATCTCGCGTTTCAGGGCGGTGGATTTGTCGGCGCAGGGTTCAGAATATTTCAGTTTTACCGGGGTACGGCCGCGGGTGTATTTGGCGCCTTCGCCGGCGTTATGGGCGGCGAGGCGTTTTTCGAGGTCGTTGGTGATGCCGCAGTAGAGGGTGTTGTCGGAGCATTGGAGGAGGTAGCAGGT
>CAYOJU010000007.1:0-50481 GCA_964404355.1 uncultured Sideroxydans sp.
TCAGTTTTGCGCTCGACAACTTCGATCGTGAAGCGCAACGCAGGCAGACGCAGGACGAAATCGAATTCAAGAACACGATCTTCCAGATGCAGCAGGAAACTTCGCCCGATGCCATCCTGGTGGTTAACGACAAAGCGGAAATCAGCTTCTATAACCAGCGGTTCATCGATTTATGGCGGCTTTCGCCGCAGATGTTGAACGCTCATCTGAGTGCTCCGGTACTCCGGGCAGTTGCCGAACAAGTCGTGGATATCGAAGCATTTGTCTCCCGTATCAAATATCTGTACGCGCACCGCGACGAAAAGAGCCACGAAGAAATACAGCTGAAAGACGGGAGGACGCTTGATCGCTATTCTGCCTCCATCACCGGAGCAAAAGGAAAATACTACGGACGCGTCTGGTATTTAAGCGATATTACCGAGCGCAAGCAGGCAGCCGACAAGATTGAACATCTGGCCTTCTATGATGCGTTGACCAGTCTTCCGAACCGGCGCTTGCTGCGCGACCGTCTGCGGCATTCCATTGTCTCCAGCGAACGTCATCAGAATTTCGGCGCTGTCCTGTTTCTCGACCTCGACAATTTCAAGAAGATCAACGATACCATGGGTCACGATATCGGCGATCTGTTGCTGGTTGAGGTGGCAAAACGGCTGCAAGCCTGCGTACGTGAAGGGGATACCGTAGCGCGGCTGGGCGGCGATGAATTCATCGTCATACTGGAAAAACTGAGTGAGGATCAGGCACAGGCGGCAGCCCAAACCAATATCATCAGTGACAGGATACTTGCCGCCCTTAGCCAGCCCTATTTGCTGGCAACATATGAATATCTTTGTTCCGTCAGTATCGGCATCAGTCTGTTTCGCAGCAGGGAAGTGACGGTGGGTGAGCTGCTCAAACGTGCAGACACCGCCATGTACCAGGCAAAGAGTGGCGGACGCAACACCCGGCGTTTCTACGATCCCGCGCTGCAGGCGACGCTGGAAGCCCGCACTGCACTGGAAGCTGACCTGCGTTGCGCCCAAGCGAAAAACCAGCTTAGGCTCTACTACCAGAAGCAGGTTGATCACACGGGGCATGTTCTCGGGGCCGAGGTACTGGTGCGCTGGCAGCATCCTGAACTGGGTTTGATTTCGCCCTTGCAGTTTATTCCGCTGGCCGAGGAAACCGGACTGATATTACCCATCGGGCAGTGGGTGCTGGAAACCGCCTGTGCCCGGCTCAAGGCATGGGAATCCGACCCGCTCACGCGCGATCTGAAGCTTGCCGTCAATGTCAGCGCACGCCAGTTCCACCAGCCCGATTTTGTCGGGCACGTTCAGCAGGCATTGCACAATCACGGGTTCAACACCGACCGGCTTAAACTCGAACTTACCGAGAGTGTGGTGCTGAACAACATCGGGGACACCGTCACCAAGATGCATGAACTCAGGCAGGCCGGGGTGCGCTTTTCCATGGATGACTTCGGTACCGGCTTTTCATCGCTTTCCTACCTGACGCAGCTCCCGCTCGACCAGATCAAGATCGATCAATCCTTCGTGCGCAACATCGGCCAGAAACACAATGACTCAGTCATGGTGCAGACCATCATTGGCATGGCCCACAATCTGGGTATGGAAGTCATTGCCGAGGGCGTGGAGACGGAAGAACAAAGAGCTTTCCTGGAGCAACATGGTTGTGCTTTTTGCCAGGGATATCTGTTCGGCAGACCGGTGCCGGTTGAGGAGTTCGAGGCAGAATTGAAGGCGTCGCAATAAAGTGGGGTATCCGTGATCTGTGGTTGAATCAGGTCAAGAGCCGTTTACTTAAAATTCTATATTCGTGTTGATTTGCCATGTTTGTGAATGTCTCAGTTGTGCTGCGATTTCAACCACTCAAGATTAGAAGATTTTGCATGATCAGCCAGATATTTTGGGCGAGTTAAGCCTGCCTGCGTCGTGATTGATTTGCTTTGTCGGAATGCCACTGTGTGCGCCAGAGCACGGAACAGTCCTGGAGATTTTCATAACATTAAATCCCGCGGCAACCATTGCCTCACCGGCATAGCTTATTGATGAATGTTGCCATCCCCCCCAGCACCTTGCTGATTTTTGATCTGGACGAAACGCTTTTTGGCGTGGACGCCACACTGGTGCGTGAATCCGTCTGGTTACCCAAACTGACCCCGGTTGAAGAGGCACCGCCTTATATCGTCGGCATTTTCAGTCTGCGCGGTCAGATCGTTCCAGTCACCGATCTCAATCTGCGCTTCGGCCACCCGGCCCGGCCTTATCGCATCAGCGATCAAATCGTGATACTGGAACTGGATAAGTTGCTGATGGGCTTGATTGTCAACGAGGTGCGCGAGGTGATTGAGCTTTCCGCCAAAGATATTCAACCTCCGCCACAATTTGTTGTGGAAACTCCTGTCGAGATCCCCTTGATTGAAGCACAAGTGCGGGTGGGTGACGACATCGTAACGTTGCTGGATGCGCGACAACTGATGCATCTGCCGCAAGACTTGGCGCAGCCAGAGACGGAGCAGATGTCCACCGCCCATAATTTTTGCCCGCAGGCCACGCCGGAACAACACTCTGTTTTTCGCGCACGCGCCAAGGTACTCATGGAAGCGGCTACCGATGAAAAGAGTACACATCTGTCACTTGCGGTGGTGGAACTGAGCGGCGAATACTTTGGCATTGAGCTTGAGGCGATTCAGGAATTTTGCGACATCGTCCGCCCCTGCCCGATCCCCTGCTGTCCGCCGCACATCCTCGGTGCCATGAACCTGCGCGGCAATCTGTTTACCTTGCTCAATCTCCGCGCCGCGCTCAACCTGCCGAGCGCAGGGCAAACCAGCGACAAAGCCGTGATCGTCCGCGCTTCGACCTGGCTCGGCAAAGGCCATGGCGAGCAGGCGGTGGGCGTGGCGGTGGATCAGGTGCATGAAGTCATTTATTTGCGTGAAGAAGAATTGCAGCCAGCACCTGCTGCACTGCTCGAACAACACGGGACAGAGATCAAAGGCACCGCACCCTATGGCGGCAAGATGATGGTTGTATTGGGTTTGCCCGCGCTGTTAGCGCGGGAGGAATGGATCGTGAATGAAACCGTATAAAAAATTTGGAGTGCAGCATGTTGATTGTGGGATGAAAAATTCCCTATTCCACATCCCTCATTCCTCATCCCGCATTAAATCTGGAGGTGGATGATGGCTATTCAACAAGCGAAACTAAGCAAGATTATTCAGGTTGGTTTTCTGGTGATATTGATATTAATGGTAACCAATGGTGTGGCCATGTTTTTGGTCATGCGCAAGACTGCTGACAGCTCGTTCTGGGTTAAGCACACCTACGAAGTCAAATTGAAATTAGAAATACTGAAAGGCGAAGTAACAAATGCCGAGGCGGGGGAGCGCGGGTATATTTATGCCAACAATGCGGACTTTCTTGAACCCTATACCAAGGCACTAAGCATGATTCAAGAAACCCAAAAAGGCATTCTTGAGTTAATCAAGGACAACCCGCCTCAGGTTCAACGCATGAAGCTCGTAGGTGAGATCATCCAACAAAAAACTGATCAAATGGAATCTGTTATTTCATTGCATAAAACCGGCAAGGAAAAAGCGGCCAGGGATCTCGTTTCTTCGCCAAAGACCAAAAAGATGATGAACGATATTCAGACAGGGATAAATGAGTTGACCCACTTCGAGGATGAGTTGCTGGAACAAAGAGACAACGAGGCTAATGGCATTCAAAAGTTTGCCATTCTGTATATTTTGGTGGGCACTCTAACCATATTTGCTACTGGATTTTTTATTTACCTTTACATCACCCGTAATGTAATCAGTAAATTTATTCTTCCCGTCAATGAAGCAATAGCTGCCATTTCTTCGTCCACCAACGAGATAGTCGTAACCATGGAGCAGCATGAGCGTGCTGCCATCCAGCAGTCGGCAGCAGCCAACGAGACTTTTGCCGCCATATCCCAAATTTCTGTAGCTTCGCGCCAATCTGCCGAACAGGCGGAAAATGCGGCGACCCTGGCGGACAATGCTCGAACTGCTACAGCGCAGGGGGGTGATGCTACCCATCAGGTTATGTTGGCAATAGTCAGCCTCAGGGACAAAATCACTGCCATGGCTGACCAGATTCTGCGCCTAAGCGAACAGACCGGCCAGATCGGCAATATCGCTACGTTGGTCAAGGAGTTATCCGGGCAAATCAACATGCTGGCCTTGAATGCCGCTGTGGAGGCAGCCCGTGCCGGTGAACACGGTAAAGGCTTCGCAGTGGTGGCGAGCGAAGTTCGCAAGCTCGCCGACCAGACCAAGAAATCTGCCGAGCAGGCATCGACATTGGTGGCTGACATTCAGAAAGCAACCAATTCCTCAATCATGATGACGGAAGAAGGCGCTCGTACTGCGGCAGAAGTGACGCAACTGGCGCAAAAGGTAGCCGAACAGTTTAACAATCTCTCCGGCATGGCGGGCAGCATCAACGAAAACGCCCAGCAAGTGATGCTCAACGCCAAGCAACAATCTGCCGCCTTTACCCAAGTGGTAGAAGCAACCAACAGCTTTGCAGCAGGAGCCAAAGAGACCGCCGCCGGTATCAGCCAAACCAAGATCGGGGTGCAAAAACTGAACGATGCAGCAGAGAAGCTCAAGGCAATTGCATGATTGCGGATTGAATCGAATGCGAATTGGAGGATACGGAATGAAAGGATACGGAATAAGGGATGAGCCAATGGAGTTCATTCCGAAATCCGCAATCAGCATTACGCAATAAAAATGATTGAAGACGAGGAACTGGCCAAACTATTCAAGGCGGAAAGCGCGGAGCATCTCGCACGACTTGACGATGGTTTGCTGCATCTGGAAAAGACTCCCAGCGATCAGGCTATATTGGAGGAGGTGTTCCGCGAATCGCACAGCCTGAAAGGTGCAGCACGCATGTTGGGGCTGTCCAAAATAGAAACCGCATCGCACGGTCTTGAAACGATCCTGAACTCGGCACGCAAGGGCGAGACGCCACTCATGCCGGATGTGATTGAATGCATGACTATCGTGCTGGGTGATTTGCGCAAGCTGGTGCAGGAGGCACTTGAAGGCGCGCCGGTCTCTCACCCTCCCCTTCAAGGGGAGGGCTGGGGTGGGGATGGATTAAATTTGGCTGATGGACGATCCGGGATAATGTCACCCCATCCCCTACCCAACCTCCCCCTTGAAGGGGGAGGAGCAACCCCCGACAAGCCAGCTCCGAATTTCACAGAGCCATTCCACATTGAAACGGTTCGCGTCGAAACACGCAAGCTGGACGATCTGCTTACACTGGTTGGCGAACTCAGCGTGATCGAGGGACGCGCGCAGCACCGACAGTTGTTGCTGGACGCACTGCAGGAACAGTGGGTTGTGCTGGAACGCAGCCGCAGGAAATTTCAACTCATGCTGCGCGATGTGAAAACCGAAGCCAGTACGAGCGAGGCACTGCGTCAAATGCTGCACACAGAAACAGAAGTGCTGGCGCAGCTTGGTGCCCGGATCAAGGTGGCGCGTAACGCCTTCTGCGAGGACGGTGCACTTCTGCAAATCACAGTTAATACTCTGAAAGAACGGGTGCATGCCGTCCGCCTGCTTCCGTTGTCCACGGTGTTTGCGCTATTTCCGCGCATGGTGAGAGATCTCGCCAAACAGCAGGGCAAGGAGGTGGAATTGATGATCGAGGGCGGGGAGATCAGTATGGACAAGCGCATCCTCGAAGAAATGAAAGACCCGCTGATGCACTTGCTGCGCAACGCCCTTGATCACGGCATCGAATTGCCTGCCGAGCGCGAACGGCAAGGCAAGCCGCGCGGCGGCGTAGTGCGGCTGCGCGCGGTGCGGGACGGTGGTGGCGTGCTGCTGGAGGTGCATGACGATGGTCGTGGCCTGGATATGGAAGCAATCAGGCAGGTAGCGCTGAAGCATGGGCTACACGACGAGACTACGCTTGCCGCCATGACCCCGGCGCAATTGCAACAACTGATTTTACGGCCCGGTTTTTCCACCAGCACCTTCGTCACCGAGCTATCCGGGCGCGGCGTGGGGCTGGATGTGGTGCGGGCCAACGTGGAACATCTCAAGGGAGATATCCGTATCGAGTCCTCACCCCAGCAGGGCACGGTGATGCAGGTGCGCCTGCCGTTGAGCCTGGCGACCACGCGCTTGCTACTGGCTGGCGTGGGCGACCGTCTGTATGGGTTGCCCATTGAGTCCATCTATACCTCGCGGCGCATACGTGAGGAAAATATTTTCACCCTCGAAGGCCGCCCCGCCATCGAGCTGGACGGACAATCGCTGATCGCGCCATGCCTCGTCGATTTGCTGGAGCTGCCCGCCGAAAATCAGGGCAACGAAACTGTATGCATCGTGATCCAGGTGGGTGACGAACGACTGGGGTTGCGGGTGGACGAGTTGCTGGGTGAAGAAGAGGTAGTCGCCAAACCGCTGGGTGCGCCGCTTACGCGAGTACGTAACGTTTCCGGCTTGACCATACTGGGCAGCGGAGAAATTTGTGCGGTACTGAATCCGGCGGATCTGATGCGCTCAGCGCACAAGCCGGGCACGAAAATGCGGAGTGCGGAATTAGGAATGAAGAAGGAAGTGGTTATGGCCACCATCCTGTTGGTGGAAGATTCTGCATTGGTGCGCGCCATGGAAAAGCGCATCCTCGAAGATGCCGGCTACGAAGTGGTCGTCGCAGTGGATGGGCTGGATGCGCTCAACGCGCTCGGTCGCCGTTCTTTCGCCGCAGTGGTATCGGACATCAACATGCCCAACATGGACGGACTCATGCTCACCGCTCGCATCCGCCAGGAACCGCGCTACAAAGACCTGCCGGTGATACTGGTGACTTCGCTCGCCTCCGATGATGACAAACGGCGTGGTCTGGAAGTCGGTGCCAATGCCTATATCCCCAAACCTTCATTCGATCAGCGCGTGCTGTTGGAAACTCTAAGGAGGTTAATATGATTCGCGTACTGCTGGTAGATGATTCCCCCATCGTGCTGCATATTCTGCAACGCCTGCTGACCGGCTCACCCGAAATTCAGGTAGTGGGCACCGCCGCCGATGGCAAGGAGGCGCTCGAGCTGTTGCCGACCTTGAACCCCGACGTGATCTGTACCGACCTGTACATGCCGGTGATGGACGGGCTGGAATTCACCCGCGAGGTCCTGGCAAATTATCCGCGCCCGATTCTGGTGGTGAGCAGTGCGGTGGAACCGGGTTCGCCCAATATTTTCCGGCTGCTGCAAGCGGGAGCGATAGATGTTTACTCAAAGCCACGCGACATCCTTAATGTCGACATGGATAAACTGTCTCAGGAACTGGCCAGCAAGATACGCATCCTGGCCGGGGTGCATGTCTTTCGGCGAAACAACAATGTGCGCGGCGCACCTGTCGCCAAGCTTGCTCCAAAGCCCATCGTTATTCCCCGGCCGCAAATACCAGTGCGCATGGTGGTGATCGGTGCTTCCACCGGAGGCCCGCAAGCGCTGCACGAAATTTTGGCACACTTGCCTGCCTCCTTCCCTGTGCCAATAGTGTGTGTTCAGCACATCGGCAGTAGTTTTTTAACCGAGATGGTGACGTGGCTGGCCGAGGTCAGTCCGCTGCCGGTGCGCAAGGCAGCACCAGGAGAGACAGCGCAAGCGGGCATAGTTTATATCGCACCCGAGGATGCTCATCTGGAATTTGACGACGGCGGACGCTTCGCACTTTCCCTGACAGCCCCCCTCGACGGACACCGCCCCTCGGTGACCATCACCATGTGCGCGGCGGCACATTGTTTCGGCGCCGGTACGGTTGGTGTAATGCTGACGGGGATGGGACGTGACGGCGCCGAGGGCATGGCGAGCATTGCCGCAGCGGGTGGCATTACCATCGCTCAGGACGAGGCCAGCAGCGTGGTGTATGGTATGCCCAAGCAGGCGGTAGAACTGGGTGCAGTGCAGCACATACTACCGCTGGAGCAAATCGCACCCGCTCTGGACGCAATTCTGAATGTGAAATAATACGGATTGTGGAATGAATCAAATACAGACTGAGTCGAATGCGGAAATCCTGCACGTTGAAGACAACCCGTTGAACGACACAGCGCTGTTTGACGAATTGGCACAATTGGCCGCGCATCAAATTGGCCTGCGCATTCCCGACGATGCGCATGATCGTTTCGTCGGCATGCTGCGCGAGCGTGCCGCACACTTGGGTTATGCCTCGCTGAAAGACTACCAAATTCTTCTGGCGGGACAACAGGCAACCGAAGAATGGGAGGAACTCGTCCGCATCTTTACCTGTAGCGAGACTTTTTTCTTCCGCGACCACGGGCAGATCGACCTGCTGCGCTTGCACCTGCTACCCGAACTGATCGCACAACATTGCAATGACAAAACCCTGCGCCTGTGGAGCGCGGGCTGTGCCAGCGGTGAAGAGGTATATTCTCTGGCCATGCTGGTGGATATGCTGTTGCCGAAGCGCGACGGCTGGAATATTCTCATTCTCGGCACTGACATCGACTCCAAAGCGATTGCCCGCGCCCAGCAGGGACGTTATGGTCAGTGGTCGTTCCGTATGGTTCCTTCGGAATTACAGCAGCGCTATTTCAAACTTGAAGGTAAAGAGTGGATATTGGACGAGCGTATCCGCAGCATGGTGACGTTCCGCATTTCCAATCTCGTCGGTGAGCCATTCCCGGATTCAGCTTCTGGGCTACATGACATGGATATGATTCTGTGCCGCAACGTGTTCATCTACTTCAACACCACCGCCGTGCACGCAGTCGCAGCGAAATTTGCGGCTACGCTACGCGAAGAAGGCTACCTCCTGACCGCGCACACTGAACTCATCGGCCATCCGCTGCGGGAACTGGAATCCAGGCTGTTTGTTGAGGGTGTAGTGTATCAGCGGATTTCTTGTCAACACCTCGTTGCAAGCCCAGTTTCGCCGCCTTCCCTTGGCGTTGCCGCCGTGGCATGGCGAGCAGCACCCGTGGTGCGGCCTTCGGTAAGTATTGCCACCAAGGTGCCAGTACAAACCACGCCGCCTGTACCTCCTGCACTGACTCCGGTCGCACTCACCGATGAAGTGTTGCTCAAGGAGGCGCGGGCACATGCCCACCTGGGTGAGTTCGATCTGGCGGGGCTGATATGCCGCAAGGCATTGGTGGTCAATCCGTTGGCGGCAGCCCCATATTTTTTGTTAGCGCAACTGGCCCAGATCAAGGGCGATTTCAATCTAGCCAAGGAGTGCCTGAACAAGGCCATCTATCTCGATTCACGCTTCGTGGCGGCGTACCTGGAACTGGCGGCACTATGCGAGCGCGCCGATGATATGCCGCAAGCGCAAACTTTGCGGCGCGCCGCTTTGGGGATCGTCCGCAGCATGCCGAACTACGAAATGATTGAGCAGTATGAAATGACAGCGGGAGCGCTGACACAATGGCTCGAACAGTGGGCGTGTGAAGCAACAGAAAGCACCTCTAAATCAGACCCAAAGAAACTGAAATCATAATTTCGAGCAATACGTTGGATTCTTTTCACGACATCCGTTATATGCCGGCAGTGTGAGTTCGCCACTGTCCGCCTTCGGGCAGCTCAGTTGCTGCGCGCCAGGGAAATTTCCATTGCTCTGAAACCGACGTTCTCCAAGCGTCACTATCGACCCACACCCGACCTACAAGGTGGAGCCTCTGAGTTGCCGCTTTACCTGCAAGCGGTCACTGCCATATGTGCTTGCGATATGCCTGTCCTATAACGGACATCGCGGTGTCTGCACACTGACATATTCACTAAATACACGATTTCTTGACGTTATATTGACGCCCCTTTTACGGAGGCATTGCTAGCATACGATGCATCGGATTGTCCGAAGAATGTTGTTCTGCCTCTTCTTAAGCATATGGGTAAGAGATCAGGCAAAGAGGTAACTTCCATAATTAGCCATTCATAAGGGGAAAATCTTGAAATCCATTCTCGTAAGCATGACCGTAGCAGGGTTGATGGTTGCAGGTAGCGCAATGGCGACTGACATGCCAGATCTGGCCAAGAAGAACGGCTGTGTTGCATGTCATGCAATTGACAAGAAGGTGGTTGGCCCAGCTTTTGCCGATGTCTCCAAGAAATACAAAGGCACCAAAACATACACGTTCAAAGGCAAGGAATATCCCCTGGTTGAAGGCCTGATGATGAAGGTTTCCCAAGGCGGCACGGGTAACTGGGGTTCTGCGGCCATGATTCCAAACGATCCCACGGGCAAGAAACAGGATCAAATAAAGGAGCTGGTTAAGTTCGTGCTTGCGCTGGACAAGTGAGTCAAGTGTTCCCCAAAAAGCCTCGCGATGTTGCGAGGCTTTTTCTATTTCTAGAGTATTGACCAGACCTGATCGCGTTTCAAATACGCCAGATACCACGCACCAATAGTTAGCGCCCAGGCAATAATCTTCATGATCACCGAATTGAAAATCAGAAAATCAAACTGCAATAACACAGTAAACGCAGTGACGTTGAAGGCGATGATCATATAGACGATAACCGCTGGCACTCTCATAACGCACTCCTTGATATTTGAACTATGGATTCCGGCGGGTCTGTTGCGGTACAGACGCTCCATATTATCATTGTAACGCCAGCCAGGAATAAATCGCCCGACCATCCAGTTGAGCCGGTAAAGGCCATGGCAAGGAGTACTTGTCGGTAACAGGTTGCATGACAGGAAGGCAGGCAGGATTGTCACACCATGGGCAGTCATGCCGTCAAGCACGGATTTTTGTGCCAGTCATCGACATGGCTGCCCAATAAGTGATACTAGCAACGATGGTGTGATTACTGCTTATTTGCCCAGAACGTCTTTGCGCGTGCTTTCAGCGATGGCTGCTGCTTGCGCGATCAGTTCACCGGGAACATTGAGCTCGGTGAGCGTAGCGCCAATGTTTTCCATGACTGCATCGAAATGCGAGTCGTTCAGTCCCATCTGAACCAGGCGCGCATGTCCCTTACGCATATCTTCACCGGTGTAATTATGCGGGCCGCCAAAAGCCATCGTTAAGAATGCTTTTTGTTTGGAAGCCTGTTTCTGCATGTTGACACCATCAAAAAAATGCTTGATACGATCGTCTTTCAGGACTTTGTCATAAAAAATATCCACTGCTGCATTAACCGCGCCCTCACCACCGATTTCTTCATACAAGCTGCTCATATTTTTCTCTCCCATTTGATTTTTTAACTACGGTATTCCGAAAACACATACGGAATTTGTTTTTATAAACGGAAATGGTATACATTCTTAACGCACCTTTAACGCTCTCTTGACGTTCGAAGCGGCATTTCGCCAGATACGACATAAAATGTATTCCAAATGCATCTTATGAAGAGAAGTTATTTATTGTCAAGTGAGAATCAACCCGATAGGAACTGATATTGTGAGACTGACTTTGTACACGGACTATTCGTTACGCGTTCTTTTGTACCTGGCGGCAAAGCCGGATGAAACGGTTACGATCACCGAGGTAGCCGAGTACTACGACATTTCGCGCAATCACCTGGTCAAGGTTGTGCACAGCCTTGGTATAAACGGATTCATCTCTACTAGCAGAGGCAAGAATGGAGGAATAAGACTTGCACTGCCTGCCGACGAGATCTTATTGAGCGACGTTATCAAGAAAACGGAGCCCGATATGGATCTGCTGGATTGCTTCAATCCAAAGACAGACAATTGCGTAATGACCCGGACATGCCGCCTTAAGATGATACTGTACGAAAGCAGGGCCGCTTTCATGGCGGTATTTAAGCAGAACACGCTGGCCGATGCAGCAAAGCCCATAACTCGGTCAAGTTCCAGGAAAACCGCGAACGTGAACTTGTCGAAATTGAAGCGCTAGCGCGCATATTTCACGCGCATTAGCGCCATCGAAATGCAGAATAAATTCTTTCTTCAGATTATATTGTGATTACTTAACTATTATTTGACGCAGCTTCTTGAATAATTCGGTATATACAGCTCAGCGCAATTTTGTATTTCGATGGAGCTTAAATTACCGGAGGATTCATGAAATACATCGTTGTTGGCATGATTGCCGCAGCAAGTTGGCTGGTGGCGGATTCAGCATTGGCAATCGATATGCCGCCTCTGGCGAAGAAGAACAACTGCGTCGCCTGTCACGCCATTGACAGGAAGATAGTTGGTCCGGCCTGGATGGATGTCTCCAAGAGGTACAAGGATGCAACCAAGTATATTTACCGTGAGAAGGAATATTCGCTGCAGGAAGGATTGGCAATGAAGGTTTCCAGGGGAGGCTCCGGCAGTTGGGGAACTGTTCCTATGCCCCCCAATGTCCCGGCTGTAAAAGAGGCGGACATAAGGGAGCTTGTGCAGTTCATATTAAGCATAGCAAAATAGAATCAAACCGATCATTTTTCCCGGCCGTTATGTGATTTGTTGCGCGCATTATTGACCTTGGTGGGGAAGACCTGATTTGCGGTTTTTCTCACCGCTGAAAAAATAGATGCCGAAATTCATGCGTTGCTGCGCTTCCGGCTTGTCCGCATCGCGCGCCTCAAGCTCAGCTGCGCGCCTGTTCACTTCTTCCAGCATCTGCAGGCCCAGTTTCTGGGTCATTGATTCCAGTTCGGCAATCGACTCTGGCGTCAGCTTGTTGCAGTGCACGCTGCTTTCCAGAGTTGGCGGTTGCAGGCCGTGCAGGTTATGTGAGGCGACGCTCAGATGATCGTGCAGGTTCTGTCCGATGTAGTACACCTTCTGATCAAAGTCGCTCTCTTTTGAAAGGGCTTCAGTATTCAGGCAGACACGGCCTTCGGCATCCAGCCTGACAATTCCCGTGCGCAGCCACTCATCCAGAATGACGCGGGAGCGAATATCTTTGCTGACCGACGAGACCAATCCCTCGAACGATTCGCCGCCACCTTCGCTCATCAGTCGTGGCAATGGACGATGGCGACCGGTATCGTCGACACGCTGCGGATCGGTGGTCCACAAATTTACCAGCTTGGTACTTAGCGATACCGAGAACGGAATCGTCTGTTCGTGGATTTTCTCCGGACGCAGATTCTTCACATCCTTGCGGTGCACACCGCTTAACAGGCTAATACGGCTATCGGTTTGCGGCTTGTCCTGAATACGGAAATCCTCGGTGGCGACTTCCACGTAAATCGACTTCAACAAATCCGACATGAACGGGAAGGTGATCGAGTGCGTCAACAACAGCTTGACCAACGGCCGTAGCATGAAACGAACGGCAGAAACCAGCGAAGAAGAGGCGGCAGGAAGGTCTGCTACGGAAATATTATCATTTGTATCCATGATGTTACCTATTGCGTGGAAAAAATTTACACAAATATGTTGACATGGGAAATATTCCCACGATAGCATTCATGCACGCGGGAAATATTCCCTCGTTGGTTAAATCCGAGAAGCACAGATTGATCAACATCAAATTAAAGGAGAACAAAAATGACCTATCAAGACAACGATAATACCAAACTGGAAAATGCAAACTTCAGCGCATTGTTGGGTTGGCTCGCAGCAGCTGCCATATTAATTGCCAGCATAGCCAGCGCGGTCGCCAATCACTGATGCCTGAACTTCTATACGGCTGCCACAGAGGATGGTGAAGCCGCCTCCGTGGCGGTTCATATCGAGCCTGGCGCATGCAATACGCTGCGTTAAAGCTAAAGTGATCCCCAACCTACGGAGCCCATTCTTAGTGTAGGCACATTATTTCATACTGAATTTTGTCTTGAAAATTGCCTGAAGGGAATCGTATTTCTCGGGAGTCTTGAATTGCCCCTTGTGAAATATGAATTGTTGCTGTTTGTCTGTGCAATCCAGGCCGGTGATTCCAAATGTCTTGCCTGAGTAATCGGGATAGTAGCGAATGCTCTTTACCAGGTTAACTTGACGGCCGTTCTTCTGTATCAAACCGAGGCTATCTTTGCCCACTTTGAGCGATACCGGTGCGGAAGGCAAAAGCATCAGCCGGGTTTTAAATACGCGATTGAATCCAGCAATAAAGAAGAAACAGGTCAGGAAAAGAAACAGATATCCTGTGGTGTGATCGTCGTCATACCACAGGCTGGCCGCGATAGAGCCAAGCGCCACGACAGTGGGAATGTAAAGCATCAAATCCCAAATCATTCCCCTACGGTCTTGTACCAGGTCAAATTGCGTCGTCTCAGCCATATGCGCTTCCCGTTACATTAGTTTGTGCTTCTGCAGCCGCCACAAAATTGACCCAAGGTCTTACAAGGATTGCCTGACAGCATCATCCATTTCACCGAGCAGCATGCGGCCAGCGCGTTCAAACTTCACCACGCCATTCTTGTCGATAATGAAAGTCCATGGGTCTCCCTTCACCTGAAAGGCTTTGTATGCTTGGGGATTCGCATATTGGTCGATGTGTATGAAAATCATCTGATCCTGATATTTATCAAGTGTTGCCCTGAGCATCTGCAGTTGCTCGTCGCAATTGGTGCAATGTCCCGGTGTGGCAAATTCCAGGACGATAGGTTTGCCGGTCAGCAAGGCCTTATCTACCGAATACTGATACATGCGCGGATCGGGTTGCCGATAAGTAGTGATCTTGCTTAAATTTCCGTCGGTATCGGCCAAGGTTCTTGTGGGCAAGCTTGGGGCGTGCGCGCCTACGGATAAGCCGGCAGAAAGACTCTGCTCGCAGCCGCTCAGCTGACTCAAGAGAGCCATTGCAAAACCTGCCGACAGCAATTTCAGCATTTTCGTGGTTGTTCTTTTCATAGTTGTTCTGTTCATGGTTGTTTTTGCCAACCAGCCTTTTTTGTTTTGTAGAGGTTGTAGCCCCAGATGATATTAGCCAGGAGCACGAGGGTTCCAAACATACCGACCAATGCAAGTAAATGACTGACTACTTTTTCGGTATCGTCGGCTGTACTCAGGCCGCCCAACAGTCCGGCAGCAAGGAAAAACGCCACCATTCCGATTAATCCAAAGTTATGCATCCAGAAATGAATTTTCACAAGGCGCAAGCTGTAGATCTGACGACCAGAAACGGCAGGAACTACATAATATAAAGCGGCGAAAATCGCCATCTCAACCCATCCCAGCAAGTTTATGTGGCCGTGTGCCAGCGTGATCAACCGGCCATGCGCCGTGTAATCCACAAAATGCCGGAAAGCGGGCACGCCCCCCATGATGGCCCCCCAAGAGAAACCGATGATGCTGTAAATAATGCATGCGTAAACAAACATCAAAATGTACCGGTTAAAATCTGCGCGCTGTTCTGCGCTGTGTTCAATGCTTGCTGTCATGGTGTTCCTCTTGTGTATTTGGTCTTATCCAGCTGCGTATATCTTTGTACTCAGATCTCCAGTTATCCGGAGCCCACATATCAATCATGGCATCGATGAAACTCGAATCTCCCGCAGGGGGCTGAAAGGAAGAGGAGGATCCCTGGTCGGCTTTCAGTTCGGATAAAAAAACCGACATTGCGCGCAGATCAGAATCTGGCAGAGCAGACACATAGGTAGCATCTTTGGGTGGTGCACCGTGATCCATCGTCTTTGCGCCGTAAACCAGTTCAGGCCTTTTGAGGAAATTGTAAAAGTAGTTAACGTCATGCTTTGAGCCAAGTCCATCCAAGCTTATTCCCATGCTGGTGCCGCTACCGACAGCCCTGTGGCAGGTGTAACAATCCCTTTGCTGGTATATCGCGTAACCGCGTAACCCTTCATCCGAAAAAACGAAGTGAGTCAGAATAGGAAACAGTGGTTTTTCGGAATTGCGTCTGACCGACTCCAGAACAGTAAAATTGATCACTGTAACTACAACGAGCAGCGCAACTATCCCAAAAAGGACCTTTTCTCCTTTTTTCATTTGTCTCCCATTCTGCAACTCTATGCTACTCACGCAGCGCAGACATGCTTACTTGACTCGAAAAAACGCCTGCCCCTATCGAGCAGACTTGATGTTGTTCAACACGGTCTGATTGCCGATGTCCATCCCATCGCCGGCTGTACTCTCAGCTGCTTGCGACAGGAAAGCCGCAACATTATTGATATCCTCATCCGAAAGATTATGGGCAACGCCGCGCATCTGTCCCATTGGATCGTTTGCTCTGGAAGCATCACGCCAATGCGTCAATTGATTGACCAGATATACATATTTTTGCTGGCCAATCTTCGGATAGATAGGATCGGCGCCACGACCGTTGTAACCATGACAAGATTGGCAGGCAGACAATTTATCCTTTTCCGCCACGTTTGCAGTGCGGCCGTAGCGAACAATGATCTGTCCTTTGTAGGGCTCGCCAATTACTTTGCCATCAGCCTTAAGCGCGACGAGATCAGAGAGTTCTGAATTTTTCAGGAAACTGTCTTCGTAAGCAGCCAGATCGCGCCTATCCTGTTCACTGAGCGCCTTTGCTATCCCGTTCATCTGCATCATGGTGGTATCGACACGCTTGTCTTCCGCGTAATTGGTCAGTTGCTTGACGATATATACATACCCGACGTTGGCGAGCCTGGGTGAACCCATTGCATCGTTACCCATGGCTTTTTCGCCATGACATGTGGCGCAAGCGGGCACACTGCCATCGGCCTTGCCATTTTCGTATATGTTTTTTCCATTGGCTAAATTCACTGATACTGCGCCGGCCTCGGCAAAACTTGCACCCGAAAAAGCCAGCATGGCGACAGCTCCCCAGCGCGCCATTGCAAAATAGGAAAATAAACGCATGTGTCTCCCCCTTCAATATTATTAGTTATCGGCAATCAGCGCAGTTCAAAGTGAATTCATGAACTCAACCCGCGATCCTGCTTCTTTTAGGAATGCTTTTTCATCAAGATATAAGCCAAGCCAAACAAGAACACGAACATTCCGATATACATGAAGATGACTTCACTAGTTGTCACATCAGGTTCCAGCATTTCGATCTCCTTGGTCAATTTTGGTTGTTAACAACTACCCCTGTACTTAAAAAATACCCTTTCAAGACAGCGCGATATTAGCACCACAAACTCCCGTAAGGCAATGGAGATATTGTGTTCATTTATCGTTAAATATACGTTAATTAATCGTAAAAATTGCACAAAAGTAGTTAAAATCGATATTGATGCAATAATCTCATTGACAGCTTGTGGGTATGGTAATTAACATCCGCCGCAGGTAAGTTGCTTTTCAAAGGCGAACAATTCTTCAGAGCAAATACCTGCGAGCTAGCGAGAAATAAGCAGCCAGATTTTTCGTTGTCAGGTGCTGGTGATAAGTAATAAAGATGGTCTGGCGTGGTTGGATCTGAGTTCTGTATCAAATTGAAATTTAGGTTCTTGATAACTTGGGGAGGTGGCATGAGTACAAAGAACAATAAGAAATCTCTATCTATCTGGCTGATTCTTCTCAGCGGAATGCTGACCGGAATGGGTAATGGAAGCGTTTTTGGTGCGGCTTTAATGTGTTTGATGGGACGCGGAGGATTTTCGCGCTGGGGGGGGGAATCTCTGAGTGCTTACGATCCTTCCACATTTACCGGTTTTATCGACTGCGCAATGATTGTTTTCGGGCTGGCATTTTGCGTGATTCTTTATGTTGGTCTGAACCGTCACTACCAATTGGAGAGCCGCGCTGCTTGATCAAGCCAGCTCGGCTTTAGTTTCCGATTTAATTCTTCAGGGAGAAGTGCTATGGCTTTAATCGCAGGATCGCTAGGGGTGTTGTTGGCTTTTTCGAGCATGTTGCTGTCTTGGTACATTTTGGTGCCACATGAAGATAAAGAGGGGGCTGGTCATAGCTAAAACTCGTAGCTAAAGCGTGTAGCTAAAACGCGTCCATTTGAGTTCAGGGGGAGGGGGAGTGCATGTTTAAATATTTATTTGCAAAAAACGAAGATATACCGGAAGGATCCGCGGCGATATTCTTCGCGTTTTCTTCAATAGTCTGGTTCGTGATCGGCTCGGGGCTGGGGTCATTTAATGCCGCGAAGCTTGCATTTCCTGACTTCGTAACCGGAAATATATTTTTCGCTTTCGGACACATGCGCCAAGTCCACGTGATGGCAGTTATTTTTGGCTGGATATCAATGGCTTTTGCCATGGCCATGATGTACATCACACCAGCGCTCGGGAACAACAAGTTGTGGTCCGAGAAACTGGGTTTGTGGAATTGCATGTTCTGGAATGTGGGTCTGGTGCTGGGATTGACACTGTTGTGGGCAGGTATCACTTCAGGTCGTGAATATTCTGACTTCCCCTGGCCAATCGATCTGTATCTGGCTTTCTTTGTGTTTATTCCGCTTGCTGTTAACGTCTGGATGACGATACTGAACCGCCGCACTCAAGGTATCTACACGACAAACTGGTTCTTTGCCGCGTCCTTGTTTATGGTGATTATCGTTTTCCTGGTGGGTAATTCGCCGGAATTTTTCCATTTGACCGGACTCACCGAAGCCTATCTGACATGGTGGTTCGCTCATAACGTGCTGGGGTTGTGGATTACTCCGGTGGCTGCGGCGATTGCGTACTACACGATACCAAAGGTTACTGGCAATCCGCTGTACTCTCACCGTATCGGTCACTTGCACTTCTGGTCAGTGGTGGTTTTTTACTCTACACCTGCAGCCCACCACTTGATGTCCGCCCCCTTGCCTGAATGGCTGAAATCGTTCGCTTCCGTGGAAGGGGTTCTGATCCTGGTGCCGGCGATTGCATTCGTTTCCAACATCATGTTGACCATGAGAGGGAAATGGCACATGTTCGTTGAGAACATCGAAGTGCGATTCACCATCACCGGCTGTCTGATGGCTATTCCGTTGAACATGCAAGGCGGATTTCAGCAAACGCGCGCGATTAACTGGTATATCCATGGAACCGGCTGGATCGTCGCTCACGCGCACCTTGCGTTGCTGGGTTTCTCGACCTTCCTGGAATCTGCCGCCGTTTACCTTGGGTTGCAGACCATTATGAAGCGCAAGCTGTATTCCTTGACGCTGGCCAATATGCACTTCTGGATGCTGCTGATCGGCTTCACAGTCTATTGGGTTTCCATGACGATCGCTGGCCTGATTCAAGGCGCAGGCAAGATCTACGAAGTTCCGTATATCGACGTGGTCATCGCTGAGCATCCTTACATGATTGCTCGCTGGATCGGCGGAACCTTGGTATTCGTGGGCAACGTTCTGTGGCTGTACAACATGTGGATGACAGCCCGCAGAGGAACTGAAGTGCCGGCGAATCGCATGCCTCATGAACTGGCATACGAGCGCTAATTTTAGCCTGTGAATATTTGGGGAGATCAAGCATGGCTGGATTTAGAGAATACAAAATAGGAACGTGGATATTTGCTGGCGCACTGGGCGGCTCAATGGCCATAACCTTGTTGATGCCGAGTATCAATATCGCGTCAGTTTCTTCAACCGATATCGCTCTTTCAAAGCAATTGTCTGCTGGCCACGAAACGGGCTTTAGTCTTGACGATCCGTTTCTGCAAGGCAAGAACAAACCTCTGGTCGTTGCGCTGAAGGCTGACCCAAAGTCGGGACAGCCCCTCAGTGAGCCGGTGTCCGTATATGTATACCAGGAGGGGACATCGTTCCCCCCCGGGATATTGCATCCGCGCATCCTGGGAGAGGGAATTGAGCAACTGAGTGTCGAGCAAGGACATATTGCAGACGCTCAGAAGACAGCGGGAGCGGTATTTACGGTTGCACAAGGTACGTATCAGGGAAAACGGCATAGCTACATCGACAATCTTACGGCAACCAAGGGTTGGACTCCTGCGGCTGTGTTGCAGGTTGCCAAAGACGAGGATATTTCGCATACGGGTGCCGGCAAGACCATGTTTGTGCGCGAGGGTTGCTGGTGGTGTCACACCATGCTGCCCGAGCAGACGCAAGACTGGCAGGTATTTGGGGCTCCGCCCATGCTGGGGGACTTTAACGGCGAGTCACCGACTGCATTCGGTTCCGACCGCAAGGGCCCGGACCTGATGCACGTTGGCTCGCGCAATTCCTCCAAGGAATGGATGATGATGCACTTCTTCAATCCACGCCTGGTTCAGCCGCACTCAATCATGCCGCGCTACGACTATATGTGGGGTGAGAAAGATGCGTCCGGACAGAAGATCAACTTCGACAAGTGGCGCGCCGAGTACGATGAATATCGTGAGGGCAAGCGAGTATCGCCCCCGGATGTTCCAAGTTATGCCAGCGATTCTGAAATTCGTGTTCTGGTCGACTTCATGTTGAGTCTAAAGTAACGAGGAGGAGAAAAAATGTCTTGGAACTTAAGTAACCCGTCCGCAACGCTCTGCGATGCGGCGACGAATGAAAGAGATCAAGCTCTTTGGGAGAAGGAGGACTTGGGCGGGATTACGGAAGATAACAACCGCCTGCCCTTGCCGGTATTGTGGCTCCTGGTGCTGACAGTGTTGACCGCATTTGCGATTACCTTTCCATTGTGGGGACAGCGACCGACAGCTGCAATTTATGAGGGCTATGTAAAGGCAATGAGCGCACCTGAAGTGCTGGCGATTCAGGATGATGATGCGGCAATGAAAAAGATCGTTCAGATGAATGTGGGCGGACCTAATGACGCGCTGTTGGCGCGTCACCCCCTGAGCATGAATGATCTGCGCATCATCAAGCCCCAAATCGAGGCGCTGCTTGCCAGCGGGGTTGATCTGCAGGAATACACGGTGGTAGGTGAACAAGTAGTCATGGCAAATTTCGAGGGTAATACCAAGGCAGACGGTACGCCCGAGAGAAAGCAGCCGTGGTGGGATAGTGGCTATACGATCGACATTATTTATATCCTCTATTTCTTCACCATGGTCAGTATTCTCATCAAGAGACTGCCGCCATCAACCTGGCAGCCAAAGCATAAGAAATGATAAAGCTGGGGGATTGGTGCACATCATTCGCCAATCCCCTTCTTGAGACACAATATTGGGAGAATAAAATGATTGAACTTGATTATGGTCCGGGCGTGTTGGCGGGGATCATTCTGGTGGCTTTTCTGGCGCCGGTTTTGTATGGCATGTTTATCGATCGTATATTTGTCGATCGTACAAAAGGAAAATAGACAGGGGCAGGCTGATCATCGCGCAATGTATCCAGTTGTATCGAGAGAAGCCTGCCGGTGACGACGCGTTTTCCAGCGCAGTAAACTTGTCTGGAATTGTAATGGCAGGAGCCCCGGCCTGGCCGGGGTGTTCGATGACGTGTCCAACAGGAGTTGAAGATTCAAATTTCCAATCCTAATAGTGCTGCCACTCAGCCTCTTATCTCGCAGTTAAGCACAGACACTTCCCCCAAGCTTGATCTCAGCATCGAAGGGATGCGCAGTCAACAGTTCAGTGATTGGATATTCGTCTTTTTGCTCGTTGGGATCCTTGTTTTTTCGGGTATCGTCGGTGCATTTCTGTTCAGTAAAAACAGGCCTGCGGAAATAAGATTTGGCGAGCGCATGATGTTCGCTGCGATTATCGTCGGAATAATAGTCGCGATTATTATTGGGGCCGTACAGTTGCTTGGCGGTTACCTTTTCTGAGTACTTATTGGGGAAACACTATGGCAAACTATTTCGAAACACTTCCGGATGGCTGGACCATTTATCTGTGGTTGATCATCGGGGCGATGATTATTCTCGCCGTCATCTACTGGATACGCTGGGGCATAAAAAACGAACAGTTTGATGAAGACATCAAGTATGTTCTTTTTGATGAAAAGGATAAGGCAAAGATGTCTCCGGAAGAGTTTGCAAAGAGCCGGGACGTCATGAAGACGCAGATCGCGAGCCGGGACCGTTTTCTGGCAAAGGATGCAGAAAAGCGCAAAGGGGTATGAAACGCGGAGAAAAGGTTGTTCTGGCATCGATCGCGCTTGTGGTTATTTTCGGAGCTTTCCGCTCGGTGCTGCACGTGGAGGAGCAGCATGAGCGCGATATTCCGTTCTACAGTACCGCCGCGCCGGGGGAAGCCAGCAAAGCGATGGATATCTATCGCAGCAATGTCTGCAAGCGCTGTCACTCCATGTGGTCGCTAAAAAGCATGTTGCAGTCGGTACCCGCACCCATGCTGGACGGCATAGGTTCGCTGCGTACGGAAGCATGGCTTTACGAATATTTGTCCTCGCCGAATCCGCAACAACTGTTACCTTCCCGCTTGAAGAAAGAGTATCAGATGCCATCATACGCAGGTTTGACGGATGAAGATCGTCACGTTCTGGCAAGATATCTGGCAAGTTTGAAAGTGCAGGATTGGTATCTTGAGCAGACTAGGAATTCCGAGTACGAGAAACTGACCGGCAAGGATGCGCCAAAATGAATCGGAGATATGTAGTGGGATTTGGCGCTTTTCTGGCCGGGGCGGCATTGAATTTTGCGGGTGATGCGCTGCTCGGCGTAAAGATAGAGCTATTTCACGGTCTATCCACGTTCAGCTTTGCCTGGATACTGGATGTATTCTTTGTGCCTTTCCTGGTCGGGCTTCTGGTTGCCTGGTTATTCGGCAATGGGGCAAAGTGGCTGTGCTATTTTCCTCCGCTGCTTGTGCGTTGCATCAGCTACGCTGAAATTGTGTACGTCACGGGTGTCCCACATGGAAGTATTTTGAATCCGCTTGGCTGGTGGGGCTTCTATGTGATTCTCGCGATGGAAGCTGCCGGGATAGGCGGAATAATCGGGGAAGTGTTTATCAGGAAAGTATATAGCCGCGCGCAAAAGGATGTTTCCTCAGATAGATCATCCGTTGCAGGGAAGGAATCATAATGCCAGATATGAAAAAGCGCGTGACGTTGAGCCCGGAAGAACAACTGCGCAGAAAACGGTATTTCACAGCCACGATTATCACCTGCATCGCGCTGATAGTAGTGGGAGGAAGTTTGCACGTGGCAAAACTGGGTTCGATTCGCATGGGGGAAATGCGTGCGTTGGCTACCTATAATCTTAAGGAAGAATCCGCCAGGATACGCGCTGCCGGCGAAGACATCGCGATCCACGAAAATAATGAGAATCGGATTAACCAGTCCGCGGGATATACGGTGGCAGAGGCCGAGGCGCTACTGACCAGGGATCAATGGCGCGAATTGGAAAGTACCGTAGCCATCCCGGCAGGGAAATTCCTGATGGGTACGAACCTGAAGAATTCCGATGCAACTTCCCATCCGCAGCACGAAGTCAACTTGAAAGCTTTCCGCATCGACAAGTATTTGGTGACCAATGCTCAATATGCGCGATTTGTTGCGGCAACAGGACATCGCCCTCCGTCGGATTGGAAAAACGGAAAGATCCAGGAAGGAGTATTGCTGTACCCGGTAACGCTGGTAAATTGGTACGACGCTTCAGCCTATGCCAAATGGGCGGGCAAGCGGCTGCCTACCGAAGCCGAATGGGAAAAGGCTGCGCGCGGAACCGACGGAAGGCGTTGGCCGTGGGGCAACGATATGGATCCGGCTCGTTTGAACACTTACTACAATGTGGGATCTGCCAATAATGTCACGGCGTATGCCAACGGGGTAAGCCCTTACGGTGTTTACGATATGGCCGGAAACGTGGATGAATGGGTGGAAGATGACTTGCTTCCATATAAAGGCACGGATGCAGATCCCGTCGTATTCAAAGAAAAAGTTGCCAGGGTGCAGGATGAGCAGGATCGTGCCATGAAGGTTGCCGATCTGGTTACTGTAAACAGGCAATACAAGGTGCTCCGTGGCGGCTCATGGAAGGGAGATCCCTTTGCTACCGCAACTTATCACAGGGATTATGCACGGCCGAATTTTGCGTCCGATTTCTACGGATTTCGCTGCGCGTCGGACATCAGAAAGTAAAGAAAGCGGAGGGTTGTGATGAACCATATATGGATTAGAGTTCCTTTGATTATCTGCGGTTTGACTGAGGCATCGCTAGCGCACGCTGCCGTTGACAGTTACCGCTTCGCGCACGTTACCATCGCAACACCGTGGTACATTTTTATATTCTTGATGTTGGGGGTGTTTGCGCCTTTCGTGCTGATGGCCGTTTTGGCATGGCGCAACGCCATGCGTAAGACTGCACCCGAATCCTCCGATGTCGACAACGAAACCAAAGGTGAGTAAACATGATGCCGATGACATTCTTGAGAAGTTCAATGTGTTCTGCTTTTGCGATCGTCTCGCTCGCATTGGCTTCGATCCTGCTCGCGATGCCCGCGCATGCGGAGAATGCATCCCGTGAAGGAGAAAACGCCCAGATTCTGCAAGCTTTCGCCAAACAACATAGAGACACGGAACACTCGAAAGCGATAACCGATAAAGACAAGCAGCGCGTCATGTTCATGTTGGGAGTGGCGCTCTTGTCCTTTGTTCTGATAACGGGCGGGCTGGGAATTGCTGTCGGGTTGTTTGGCAAGCAGCTATTTGTGGCGCACATGATATTCGCCGGGCTTAGCATGACGCTGGCGGTCGTTCACGCGATTGTCGGGATCGTGTGGTTTTTTCCCTTCTAGTTTCCTGAAGCATTTTGTCTGCAGTTGCAAAATCAGTCGCATTCCGGTGTCACTCGCAAGGTGGAATCGCGCGGGCGTCTGATGGCAAGTGCGCCCGCAGCCGAAATCATCCATGCCATGACAAACGTTGAGCAGCCGGGCATTCGTTCGGGCACGCGGGGAGCGTGGTTGTCGGTGCTTGCGCTCTACAGCCTGTCCGGCTTAACCAGTCTTGCATATGAGGTGCTCTGGTCGCGCATGCTGTCTCTGCAATTCGGAGTCAGCATCTTCGGCGTGGTTCTGACGGTCGCAGCGTTCATGATCGGACTGGGGCTGGGCAGTCTGAAAGGGGTAAGTTGGGCGAAGACGCTTAAGAACCCAATGATGATATTTGGCGCGCTGGAAATCGCTATTGCCCTGTATGCCTTGGTCCTGCCCGGTTTGCTGCACCATTCCAGTGGATGGATCGAGAGTATTGCCCCCCAATTATCGTTAGTGCAGTGGTATGTACTGCAAGGGCTGGGGGCCACCATCTTGCTGGCAATTCCGGCATTTGCCATGGGCGCAGGTTTTTCGCTCATGTTGAATGTCGTGGAGAATTCGCCAATTTCTCTTGGGAAGCTTTACGGGTTCAACACGATAGGCGGGGTTGCAGGCGCGCTGTTTCCGCTGTGGAGCCTGCCGATCCTGGGCTGGACCGATTCGGTGAGAGTCATTGCCATGCTGGGATTGATCGTCGGTGCAGCTGCTTTGGGCTTGTCACGCTACACAAGAATACCGGACAGTTTGCCGAAACCCGGCAACCTGCATGCCCGCCCGCCAATACCGGCGCTTTTGATTTATGCCGGCATTGGAGCCGGCAGCATCATGCTGGAAATCGGCTGGGTACGTTTGTACGGCATGGTCATGTTGCGCACCGAATATGTGCTGGGTTTGATTCTGGCGGTATTTCTGGCGGGAATTGCGCTTGGCAGCATACTGTTGCCGCGCTGGAACAAGAAATGGATGACTGTCCTGCTGCCATTGGTGGTGGGCGGCAGCGTGCTTCTAGGGCTGTGGCTGTTGCCGGCCACTTCGGCATGGATAGAGAGACGCGAGTTCCAAACCTTTCTTGGAGTTGTGTCGACTCAAGCGCTGATTCTGGCAATATTTACGCTGCCCGCCACACTGGCTCTGGGAGCATGGTTGCCTATTCTTGCCGGCCGCTACGAAAACGCCAAGTTCAGCGGTGTATGGTTGTACGGTGCGAACTGTCTGGGAGGGGCAGCCGGGGCGGTGGCAGCCTGTCTGGTCTTTATTCCCTTGTTGGGCAGCGTTGCGATGGTGGCGATATCCGGGCTTGCAATCACCGCACTGGGTTTGACCTGGATAAAGTCACGTTGGGCATGGCTGACATTCGCTGCGATGCTCCTGCTGGCGTGGCCTTTGCGGAACATGCCTCCGGTGCATGACTTGTTGCCGAAAATCGAGGCCAACAGCCGCAATCTCTACTTGTACGAAGACGCAATTTCCATGACGCATGTGGTGCGGCAGGAGGATGGCCAGCGCGTCCTGTTGAGCGATTTGTTGCGTATGGACGCGTCTACAGAACCGGGCGCGCTGGAGATTCAGATGGATCAGGCGCGGCTTGCACTGCTGCTGCATCCTGCACCGCAGACTGTGTTGTTCCTTGGGCTGGGCACCGGAATCTCCGTCTCGGGATCAATACCGTTCCCGAGCCTGATTCGCAGCGCCGTGGAATTATCCCAAGGCTCGATTTACGCGGCGAAATATCTGTTTGCGCCGGTCAATGGCAGCATCATGGATCAGGTGCAAATTCAACGAGACGATGCCAGACATTTCCTGAGCAGCTCTCCGCGTCACTATGATGTCATCGTGGGAGACCTGTTCCATCCGGACATAGCAGGAATGGGATCGTTACTGTCGACGCAACAGTTCAAACGGGCACGAGATCATTTGCATCCGGATGGAATATTCGTCCAGTGGCTGGCACTGAACCAGTTTGACGTCCAATCCCTCAGCGCTGTCCTGCGCAGTTTTCAAAGAGCATTTCCGGAAGGGCAAATGTTCATGGATGGCATGCATTTGGCGCTGGTTGGCCCCAGGGACAAATTTTCGGGAGCCAGGGCAATGCAGGCCAACCTGAGCAGGCTTACTCCGCAGGGGCAGAGCGCTGCAACAGGCGGGGAAGGAAAATGGACGTGGCTGGGGCGCTATTGGGGACCGATAGCCGAAACGGACGGCCCGGTGCAGGATGAATGGGAGCCCTATATCGAATACAGATTGCCGCGCTCGCGTTATGACGGAAATGTAAACCTGGAAAAAGTGATGTCGTGGTTGCTGAAACAACATCCGGCCCCGGACGCCGCCATGAACTTATTGGGAATTGCCCTGGAAGACAGAAGCAGATTCGGCCGGGCTTATGTGGCGACCGAGCTGACCGTGCGATCATGGGCGTTAACCTTGCGTGGCGACGAAGGGCAGGCGGGCAAATTGATCTGGATGGGTTACAAGGCGAACCCGCAGGATCGCTGGATCGCCAATTCGCTTGCTGAAAACATGCTTCAATCACTAGATCAGGCCAAGCAGCATGGTTTGAGCGAGCACGAAGCCCTGAAACGAATCATGGAGGTGTATCCGAATTCCATCAGCGCTTTGCGCGCATCCTGGCATCTGGAAAAATCGGAGGGCCGCACCCGGGAGGCGGAACAATACCGTTCGCGACTGCTCGCCATCTCACCACTGGACAGTGAGGCAAAAGCACTTCACTGAACCTTTTTACCCAGGCGTTTTACACAAAGGAACACATGTTCTCTGGCACTAATGAAAAACTGTCAAGTATCCCGATCAAGGTTATCGGCGCCGATGCGAAGGCGGGGACTGTCTATTTCAAATGGAAACGACGGGCCGTGCAGGCAATTACTTTGATGCTGTTAGTTGCCATTCCGGTTTCCGGGCTGTTTCGAATCGATCCGGAAAACGGCGCGCTTGTGGTGCTGGGCTGGCAAATCTGGTTTGCCGATTTCTTTTTGATCTCCGGTCTATGGATAACGCTGGCAAGCGCGCTGGTTGCACTATATTCCGTAGCGGGAACTGTATTTTGCGCATGGGCTTGTCCGCAAAATACGCTCGCAGAATGGGCAAACTACATGACCCACAAGTTGTTGGGGAAGAGAGCCGAGGTCAGCCTGACCGGCGATGCTCCTATAGTTGCGGCCGCGAAAGATAAGGTTTTGAACTGGACGATGCTGGGCCTGTCTTTCCTGGGGGTGGCCATGTTCTTTTCTCTTTTGCCATTACTGTATTTCTATCCGCCGGATGTGGTCTGGTCTTTCCTTATTTTCAGGGAAGATTCCAGATTGGCTGGCTCTCTGTACTGGATATATTTTGTCTGGGTGCTGATCATCTTGTTGGACATTGCAGTGCTGCGTCATTTCTGGTGCCGCTTTGCATGCGTATACAGGGTTTGGCAGCACTCGTTCAAGACCAGGGAGACCTTGCATGTGGCCTACGACAATAGTCGCGCGCTTGAATGTGAAAAGTGCAATTACTGCGTGACGACCTGTTTTATCGAACTGGACCCGCGCAACACGGAAATGTATGACAGTTGCATCAATTGCGGTGACTGCATCGATGCCTGCAATCGCCTGCATGCCAGGAAAGAGGGTGTTGGCCTGCTCAGATTTGAACTTGGGCAACGGGCATCAGGTCATGTGAGAAAACTGCGTGATAACACCGTGCTATTGTTATCGAGATTTCGCTGGACCGCGCCGATCGCAATATTGGGGGGCACTTTATTTGCGTGGGGTGTCTGGACTTACCAGCCCTATCACTTGTCGGTGGGGTATCTGCAAACGGCGCATAATCAATCCGCGCGCGATTACCGCATAGAAATTTCGAACAAGCGGTACCGCGCTAGCGAACTGACGGTGTCGGTTGAAGGCCTGGAGCAGGGCGCATTTACGTTGAGCAATTCTGACGTAGCCTTCGAAACAGTCGGGCGCTCCTCGGTGTTTCTTTCAGTGTCGCAGAAATTGAGCCGCGGCCTCCATCCTTTTGTGGTGGTGGTGCATTCCAGGGACGGATGGACAGGGCGTTTTAACCTTCAGCACTTTGTTGAATAGGAGTACACGATGGAACAGCCAAAGAACAAGTTGGAACAATTGAATGAAGAGTCGAAGTGGGGCGAGCTCCGCCCGGACAACTTCGGATATGCCTCGGATCAGGAACGTCTGGCCAAGCGCGGAATGGAAGACTGGGAGCTCGTGGAGAAGATTCCCGAGTCGCAGAAACAAGTCCCGTACTGGTTTATGGCAGTCGTGGTCAGCGTGTTATTGGTCGGAGTCGGCCTCAGTTTTCCATTTTGGGGATTGCGTCCGGGAGTCGAGGTGAAGTGGACGGACTGGGTGTTTGAGCCGGGCTTTCTGGGCTCCCTGGTGTATATCGCCGTTGCCGCGGTATTCGTTTATTACATGGTCAATCTGTATGGATCGTCAGCCGGGGAAGAGTTGGACGCCGACAAGAAAAAAGATGAAGAAGGTGCCGGGAAAAGCCATTGAAGTTTCTATAATTCATTACACTATGCCGGGATTGGTGTAATGAACACCAATCAATACCGTTAGCGAACCACACAGGCCATAGCGCAATAATGAAAAACAATCTGTCCCTGATATTTGGCTTGATCGCAATTTGTCTCACAGCTTGCAGCGAGAAAAGCGAAACCGTCACCATTCCCGCGCAGCGCTGGAAAGATATCGATGTGCGCATCGAAACACATCCCAGCCCGCCGCTGGCCGGGATGTCCGAAATCGTGGTTATCGTGACGGGACCGCGCGGCAGGCCAATTCCTGACCTGACCGTTTCATTGCGCGCCAGCGAATCTATGCCCTGGGTGCAAGCCATCCAGGATGGGCTGATCGGCGTCTATCGCCGCGCGGTAGATATTGGCGATGGCGAATCGGTCATTTTGCAGGTGCACCTGCAACAGGGAAGCGACGAACAGATAATGCGCTTCCCGATCAAGTTGGCAGCCAGTTAACCCCGCAGAGAGACGACCTCTGCACGAGGCAGGGTAACGACGTTGCCCCGCGACGGAGCGGCGATTTCAGCAGGGGTCGAATCGGCGACTTTGTTGCGCGATGGAGATTTCAGGGTCAAAACGACATTCGCCAGATATGTGCAAAATCCTATCGCCATTGTCGTGCCGGAAATCGCCATGGCAGGGCCATAGAACTGGTGCACCCAAAACCTGTCGTCAGGTGAGTTGATCAGCAATCCTTCCCAGATGCCGAAAACCATTTGTATGATGTAAAAACTATAAACGCCTATACCGACAAACCAGAAGGTGTGCTGAACCAGTTTGATGGAATAAATCTTTTTGCAGGTAAAAATGGGCAACAGGTAAAAAGTGACACACATCGCCAGCATAACCACTCCGCCAACCAGATTCATATGGGCGTGTGCCAATGGATCTATCATGTGGCCCGGGCCGCCATACGGGCTGCCAATAGAATCGAGCCAAGCGCGAACCGGAGGCATAACCTGAAGCATGCCGTGTATGGTTCCGATAAAAAATGAAACAGCGGAAAGCAGCAGGAAGTTCAAAAGATGCCGGTGCAAAATATTTTTTGTAGTCATCGCGGTTACCTTTTTTAACGATTAAGCTAAGCGGCGAATATGGGCGCACGCAAAACACCACATATTCGCCTGACCACAACTCGCCCGAGGAGGATCACTATGGCTGAAACAAATGCTACATATTATTTTTGTTGTTTGTGTCAAGGGGCTGTGAAAGTAGGACGTGTGGCCAAAAAAAATCCAACTTTTCGGATATTCCTGTGGTAGGAACGACGGTTCAATTCAGTCTTGTGTAAAAAATGTGTTAAAAAATTTCATTCCTATCTGCGTGCGCGAGAAATTTGGCTGATTAGGCGAGTGCACGCAAGATATTCGGATTATCATAATCCGTATATCCGGGCATCAAACCAATCCTTGTCGATATTTACAACGTTGCACAAATATCTTTACCCAAATCGTATTGGTCTTTTGCAGCGAGGTGGAATTTCAAAATTGAAGTCATGACTATGAACCAAAATTGGTAACGGGAATATGCAAGTGACGCATGAAGATCAGTCACGATTCAATCCGGAAAGAGACGAGTCACCATTGCTTGGATAACTGCATAATCGGCAGCGTCATAATTAGTACAACAACGAGACATATTTACTACAGGAATAATTTTAGATATGAACAACTGGTTTTCACGAATCCTGAACGAGTATCTGGCGTATATTTCCCTTGCACTCTGGGGCGCTCTTACCTTCATGCTTTTGCACAAAACTTCTTACGGCATTGATGAAGGTGCAGCCCACGCGTTATTGTTGGTATGGTCGGTGGCTGACGGTGTCGTTAGCCCCATCGTAACTTTGGGACTTCCCGATTTCAGGACGGTATTCCTGGTTCCAGCCGGTATTTTGTGGACTGGAAATGTGATTGCCGCAAAAATTACCGCCATGTTGGTCATGTCAATTGCAGCATGGTCGTTTCACGCCTGGCGGCATCGCGGAGGAGATACGGAAGGCGCGTTAATCGCAACAGGATTGTTGCTGATCTCTCCGTTGCTGCTGAATCTGATCGACACTATTTCCGTTGCCGTATTTCTGCTTGTGACATTTGCGTTGGGAGCTTGGTCGGATACGATCTACCGTGAGTCGACGCGGGCATTTGGCGGCATGTATTTTTTTCAATTATTTCTATGTCTGGTAAGCGTCACTCTTCACCCCGTGGGCCTTGCATACCCGTTGGCTTTGTTGTGGACGTGGTACCAGAACCCGCTCGACCAGAAGCACCGCAATTATTACTTCATCGGAATCAGTGCGGCCCTCGCTATGGCGCTGGCCTTAACTTCGGGATGGAGTCATATTGAGTGGCTTTCGAATCCTGTAAAAAGTCTGTCGGGCCTTCTGCTGGGTCACGCCGAGCCTGAGGCGTTCGACGCCTTCCACTGGATTGCTGGAATATTAGTGTCAGGCCTTCTGCTGTTCGTGGTTTTCAAGCAAGCGAAGAACATGTGGGCAGATTTTCTAGGCCGAACACTTCTTGTTGCACTGGCTATAGGAATTCTTGTGGGCGACGAAATCTTCAGCGTGGTTGCTCTTGTTACGTGTTTGTATTGGGGCTTTTCGCTACTGTTGCCTGAGCCAACAGATTCTCAAGGCGGATTGTGGAAGCAGAGGGGATGGGCGTTATTGTTCATCGTCCTGATCGCGACAACATTCATTGCGGTAGATCGCACAAATTATCAAGCGCTGTCGACTGAACAACTGTCTGCGCGCGACAGCTTGATCAAGACATTTTCGGAAGATCGCGGCTTATTTTGGAATGAGGAGACTCCTCAGGGCGACTCTCCAAGAAAGAAGGCTCGCGTTGCAAGTCAGTGGCCTGCCCTTACCATGCTGGCCTGTCGTTGCGATGCGCTTCCCTTGCCACCACCCGCCGAAAACAGCGATGCATTGTTTGCGATGTTGCGAGGCGTTGATTATTTAATTTTCGATCCGCGAGACTTGGTCAATAGCGAACTCTCACGCGATCTCGCCGCGATGGATTCCGGGAAAGCGGAAACTATTGCTTTGCAGCAGGGAGGAGTAATCATTCAGGTCAAGAATCCCTCCCCCGCAAAACCTGCAGGGCAGCAGATATGATCACAGAGATACTAATATTTTTGATTGCAGCAGTTTGCGGGCTATTCGTAACCGGTTTCGCGGTTCATATGTTTGTAGGCGGATTGGTTAGCCCCGAAATCGAAAATCAGCTTATTGTGCTCATCTGTTTTGTGGTTGCATGTGCGATCGCTTACATGGCGTGGGATGTTATAAAAAGACGTTCCGGCAGCAGGTAGTATGTAAGCGAACAGGGCGGGCAAGAAGTGCAACGCGCCGGATTTTGACGTGCGTTGACCAATAATTCACACGCATTTAACGTCCAATTTACATTGGCTCCAGTGGTGCGAATAAATAGCCGTTATTGGCGGGTAATTGAGTTGCACGTGCAGATGTATTTCGCTAGACTAAATTTCAAAGGCGGGTTCCAGTTTGTCTTGCCTTGAAATAAATATAAATACAAATCTTTTTTACTTCTTAGGGAGAGCGCCATGCCGGTTGAACTATTAGTACCAGTCGTTATTTTTGGTTTGGGTGTTGTTGTTGCTATTTCTCTTTCCACGATGGGAATTGAACGCATTGTCGAGTCATCCAGGAAATAAGTGTACGAATAATTACGAAGCAACAGAGGTTCCTGGAAATTCAGGAGTTCCTGTTCCTTCGTCTTTATTGCGGTAATAGACTTAACGCTTTTGATCCACTTGGGTTCGCTGATTCTTTTCAGACTTCTGCCACCCCATCCTCAAGCAAGAAAAGGCCTCCTGATTCGAGCCGGCTATATATTTACCCAAGTTTGCAGCAAAACGCACGCTCCGATCGTGCCGCAACTGGTGCAGAATTGGCAACCATTTAGCCGTCGGCAGTTTGGGATTGTCAAAGAATACGGAAAATAAATCATGCGCGTACTTATCATTGAAGACAATCGGGATCTGGCTTCCAATATGTTCGATTTTCTGGAAACCAAGGGACATGTGGTGGATGCGGCGGGGGATGGCATTACCGGCATGCACCTGGCCTTGGTCAACCAGTATGACGCGATCGTTCTCGATCTGACGTTGCCGGGAATGGATGGCATCACGCTCTGCCGCAAGCTGCGGGAAGAGGGCGGCAAGTACGCACCGGTTCTGATGATTACGGCGCGCGATTCATTGGACGACAAAATTGCCGGGCTGGAAGCGGGCGCGGACGATTATCTGGTCAAGCCTACCGAACTGCGCGAGATAGAGTTGCGTTTGCGCGTGCTGCTCCGCCGTAGCGGCGTGCACGCGCAAAAACAGAAGAAAATGGTGATAGAAGACCTCAGTCTTGATCCCGCAACCTGTTCGGTGCGTCGCGGCGACAAGGCGATCGAATTGCCGCCTATCCCCTACAAGATACTTGAGACACTGATGGCGCGTTCGCCCCAAGTGGTCAACCGCGACGACATCGAACATATCGTATGGGGAGAGGGTCGCCCGGACAGCGACTCGCTACGGGCGCATGTGCATTTGCTCAGAGAACTTATCGACAAGCCGTTCCCGCGGAAATTGCTGCGCACCATGCGGGGTTTCGGTTACCAGTTGGTCAGCCCGGATGTTCCAGACCAATAGCCTGCGCTTTCGCGTGCTTTCTATTACGCGCTGTTCGGCGCGGAGCTCAGTATTTTTCTATCCGGCGGTTTCTTCTGGTTGTGCATATCCCTTGACGCCTTTTTTTCATTCAGCAGCACAACTGCCCTTCGAGTTTCTCCAGACTACCTGCATGCGATATCCGCTTCTGACGCAGGAACGGACATCACCTCGGCCTGCAGGCCACCTTCTTAGCAAACCACTTGAGTCCGCTTTGGCCGAGGATCGGTAGCTCCCCGCGTTGTCCGTGACTGTCTGTAAATGGCACAAAGCCGATATACAGCCCCGTGAATATCCTGCCGCAAAGCGGTCGTTCATGGTCAATTGAGCCCGGCTTGGTATGAGCGGCAGGTATGGCCGAGGACAGGACTTCGGCTGGAGCATTCGCGCGGACCGTCTTCAAAGGGGCGGCATCCGAATTGCGTGCTTGAAAGCAGTCGTTAGTCTTTTATTATGGATGTCCCTCAAATGCCGGGTTATGCATCATGGGACTCCGGCTCGATCCGCCAAGTCATTCGATTGCGCGTACCGCCCTCAACACTAAATTGTTCAATCCGACATCTCTTGTCGGCGGGATGTTCGACGATCGCAACGTGGTCGAGGGCAATGTCACGAGCGATGATGTAACAGAACTGGCCCATGTATGGCTTCCCAACCAAATGCTCACAGTCGTCGTAGTCATGGCCACAGATGGAACACTCTTGGTACCCGACAAGCATTCCCGAACTCACGAATACCTGGGGTGGAAATACGAGGTTCTCAATTGCCTCAAGCCGCTGATGGTGATGTTCAAGATGATGGAAGCCTTCGTGAGCACGCGCTGCATCGACTGAAGCCATCTGGGCGGCAACGAGATGATTCCAAGCCTCGTTGGGTTTCTCTTCTTTCAAGAGAAGCCACATATTTATTTCCGCCAAGAGAGCGCGTGCAACAGATTCGCAGCCGAGAAGCAAATTTGCGTAGTCCTCGTCGCCACGGGCAATAGCCTCTTGCTTTTCAGTGCGCACCATTTGAAGAGCATCCTCCATGGCAGCGCAAGCTGCCCGCTGTAGTTTGCTATCGCGCGCAATCGAAAGCATAATTTCCGATTCCTTGACCAGACTATTGAACTCAGCCACGAATGCCGGCAATGGCTTACTCATCGGCGATCTCTCTGATGATTTCGGGGAGGTCTTTTAGACCTTCAATGCCTCCCTGGTATGTGATCTTCTTACAGGTTTTCGACTTGGTCTTCTCTACCACAATCTCAAGCTTGACCGACTTGCCTCCAGATATCCCCTTGAAGAAATCGGTGGCATAGTTCGAGAGCACGTTCAACGCCACCGAGAGGTAGTTTGCGTTTCCGGAAATCAGGCCAGCAGAAACAAATATCGTTGGGGCTACCCATTCAAAAGAATTGTTTTGAACGTATGGCGGTTTCTTCGATTTGTCGAATAGCTCGCTATATGGGATAGACGCATTTCGAAGGAGTGTCTTTACTGTCGCGGCCTCTGAAACCTGCCTGAACTCAGTAATTGAGGTCGCAGACTCGAAGTTTGTCGGCAATAGAGCCAAGCCATCTGGAAAGTTGCATCCAAGAACGGCAAGTCGTTCTGCAACGTTGGGGTAGTCAGCAATAGTAGTAGTCATGATGCAACAGTTATTGGACGGACGCACCGGTCCGCAAATTTAAAATAGTGAGGCGCGCATTATTTCCACCCCAATTGATTAATTGTGAATCACCATTTTTGCTTGTCCGCATGCGCATATTAGTACGGACGGAAGCGAATGTCTTCTTCGGGGAAATAATGCGAGAGGCTGGTTATGGCACGCAACGGTACTTCATGTTGCCATATTGCCCGCCAGGAAGCGATCACTCGAGCATTGAAAATATCAGCGCACCAGCTAGCGGCCTCTCACGACATGCGATATTCGACCCATTGCAGTCATCCATCAACTGATGCTTCAATCTGAAGCGCGATCAGATAACGAGTTTAATTTTGCTTGAAGACCGCTCAAGGCACGAAGCGACCGTAACGCCTTGTTAACGGCATGCCACAAAGTGGTCTCTCATAGTCAATTCAGCCCAGACTGAAGCGACAGTCCGAATAGGCCGAGAAGTTTGCCTTCATTGAAATTGTCTTGACGGTCTGCTTCGGGTCGAATGTCGCATGTCGTGAGGGGCGGCTATGTGTGCGCTGATTTGCCGAGGCTCAAGTGGCCGCTTCCTGGCAGGCAATATGGCAACATGAAATACCGCTGCGTGCCATGAACGGAACTTGAATTGAGAAAGTCAATGTCCGCTCTCCGCCACATCGCTGCCAGTCGATGGAAGATCGGCGCAAGTCATCCAATTTATGGTGCAGTCAGTCAAGTCTGGAAAGAAAGCGCCGTTATTATTACCAGCCGCCCCCTTCAAGTCTTGCTGTATATTTGCAAAGCTGGGTTTGCAGCGCAAGTGTGGCGTAACCTTTCAAGTGAGGAATTCAATAATTGGAAAACAAGCAAACTGACCAGGATATTGTCCTGCGCCTCCAGAATGCAATTGATATGCTGCCCAGCCCGATATTTATCAAGGACGGGGATGGACGTTATATTTTCTGCAATCGTGCATTTGAAAATTTTATTGGCGTCACACGCTCCAGGATTATCGGCAACACAGTTTATGACATCGCTCCAGCGGAACTTGCCTCCACTTACGAAAAAGCCGATCTGGAATTGATTGCCCAGGGTGGGAAGCAAAGCTACGAAGCCGACGTACGCTATGCCGACGGAACCCACCACGAAGTCATCTTCTTCAAGTCAGTGTTTTACAATACAGAAGGAAAGACCGATGGCATCTCAGGGGTGATGCTGGATATTGCCGAACGAAAGCGCCTGGAAGAAGATTTGCGGGAGGGCGAGACGCTTTTTCGTACCCTGACCGATAACGCTCTTGTGGGTATCGACATCATTCAGGATAACCAGTTTTCCTATGTCAATCCTGCCTTTGCAAAAGTATTCGGATATTCGCAAAGCGAGTTGATCGGTGCCAGCCCTTCGGTTCTCGTTCATCCAGATGACCGGGAATTGGTGGCCGAGCAAATGAGGCGTAGAACCAGCGGCGAACTACCGAATATGCACTATGAATTTCGCGGCAAGCACAAGAATGGCGATACAAGATATATCGAGGTGTTTAGTGTTAAGGTTTCATTGAACGGCCGCCCGGCAATCATGGCCAATCTGTTGGACATCACCGAACGCAAGCAAGCTGAAGAACGCATTGACAGATTAGCCCACTTCGATCAACTCACTGGTTTGCCAAATCGAAACTTGCTGAATGATCACTTCAAATTTGCGATCAGTTTGGCGCAACGCAGTGGCGAGTCATTGGCCGTGATGTTCATCGACCTGGATCATTTCAAGGACATCAATGACATTCTGGGCCACAGCATCGGAGATCAAATACTCATAGAGGTGGCGAGGCGACTCAAGGCAGTCTTGCGTGAAGAGGATTCGCTGTCCCGTCAGGGCGGAGATGAATACGTAGTGATCCTGCCAAGGTCTGATGCGGATAGTGCGGCACTGGTGGCTTCCAAACTGATCGAGGCGGTTACTCAGCCATGTCATATCGAACAACATGAGCTGATTGTCACGCCTTCTATCGGTATTGCCATCTATCCCAATGACGGTAGCAATATGGAAACGCTGTCGAAGAATGCCGACACGGCCATGTATCGTGCCAAACAGGAGGGCCGAAACGGCTTTCGTTTTTATTCGCCGGAAATGCAGTTGCAGTCAGCACGCAACCTGCAACTGGCAAATGCACTGCGCCATGCATTGGCGCAGAGCGAATTAACGCTGCATTACCAACCCCAAGTGTCCATTCAAGACGGTCGTATCGTCGGCGCAGAAGCCCTGCTGCGCTGGCAACATCCGGAGCTGGGAATGATTTCCCCTGCCGAGTTCATTCCGATTGCGGAAGATACCGGTCAGATCATTCAGATTGGCGAATGGGTGTTACACACAGCGAGCAAGCAATTGAAGGACTGGTTGGATAGTGGCTTGCCGCCGATCACAATGGCAGTGAATTTGTCCGCCGTACAATTTCGCCAGAATCATTTCCCGGAAACGGTCACTCGCATTCTTGATGAAGTAAACCTTCCTCATCAATATCTGGAGTTGGAGTTGACCGAGGCTGTCGCCATGGATGATCCAAGGGCCGCGATAGAGGTCATGAACAAGTTGCATGAACGCGGGATACGCATGTCCATTGATGATTTCGGCACGGGTTACTCAAGCTTGAGTTATCTGAAACAGTTTAAGGTGTACAAACTCAAGATAGACCAATCTTTTGTACGCGACTTGACCGATGATCCGGAAGACAAGGCCATCGTGACGGCAATTATCCATATGGCCACCAGTCTTGGTATGCAGACCATTGCGGAAGGTGTCGAGACTGCCAGCCAGCTTTCGTTCCTTCGTTTACAGGGCTGTAATGAGGTACAAGGCTACTATTTCAGCAAGCCGCTCACGGCGGAGCAGTTCGAAGAGTTTGCCAGAAAACGCTAATAAAATCCTCTGCCCGCTTTGATAAAGTTAAATAGGCTGCTTCGGATTAATAGCTAGAGTCATTCGCGTCAAATAATTTCGTTATATTTTACGTCCGCCCACCCTTTGGGAGTGGACGCTCATGTGATCGAGTCGAAAGCCATTTCAGCAAGCTGCGATAGTCCGATAAGGTCGAGACCGGCACTTCAATGTGCTGTGGTTGGGTGGCCGCTACGGGTCGATTGGAGTCGTTCTTCACAAATTTAAATCAACCACAAATTACGGATACCAAAAATACAGTGTGTCTTAATTCTGTGGTGTAACGGAATGACGATGCAACTCCTGTGTTGTCTTCACTTTGCCACCTTTACCGATATCGGATCAAGCCATCTGCCATCTTGCGCAATCAGCACTTCGGCTTGTTTCGGCCCCCAACTGCCCGGCTTGTAGAAGTGAAGCGGGTGGTGCATATCAAGAACCGGATCGACGACTGCCCACGCCGCCTCAACAGCATCCTCACGCGAGAAGAGCGCACCGTCGCCTGCCATGGCATCGCTCAACAGACGCTGGTATGGCATTTCCGCTCCATGATGGTCATCCTGCAAATACAGCTCGCGCTGCTCGCCCACGAACGCCTTGCCATCGCATTTGACGCGCGCGGCGAGCGCGATGGCGGATGTGGGGGAAATCCGGAAACGCAGATAATTGGCTCGTCCTTGCGCAGGATATGAATCGTCGAACAATCTTTGCGGCGGCGGCTTCAACTCCACCAGAACTTCGGCTGCGCTGGTCGCCAGGCATTTGCCGGAACGCAGGTACCACGGCACTCCGGCCCAGCGCCACGAATCGATGAACAGCCGCAGGGCGCAGAAAGTCTCGACATCCGATCTTTTTGCCACGCCCGGTTCATTGCGGTAGCCGCGGTACTGGCCGCGTACCACGTCTTCCGGTACCAGTGGGCGCATGGACTGGAACACCTTGGCTTTTTCAGTTTGAACGGCAGCGAAGCCCTGATAGGCGGGCGGTTCCATGGCCAGCAACGCAACAACCTGGAACAGGTGGTTCTGGATCACGTCGCGCAGGCAACCGGCACTTTCATAGAACGCACCGCGACCCTTCACGCCGAAATCTTCGGCCAGCGTGATCTGCACGCTGGCAATGTTGTCGCGGTTCCAGATCGGCTCAAGGAAAGAATTGGCGAAACGGAAATAGAGGATATTCATGATCGCCTCTTTCCCGAGATAGTGGTCGATCCGGAAAATGGAATCTTCCGTGAAAACCGACAGCGCGATGCGGTTGAGTTCACGTGCCGAGGCCAGGTCGCGCCCGAATGGTTTTTCAACGATGACGCGCGCCCGCTCCGCCAGTCCCGCAGCACCGAGATTATTGATCACTGCAGGGAATAATGCAGGCGGAATAGCGAGGTAGTGCGCCGGACGCCGGGCGCCGCCCAGTTTCTGTTTGAGAATATTGAATGTTTCCGGTTCGTTGTAATTGCCCGCCACATATTGCAGCAGGGAAAGCAGGTGATTGAGGGCAGGGCGGTCATCAATCTTGCCGGCTTGTCTGATGCTGTCTCTTACCCGTTTGCGCAGTTGTGCCATCGTCAATTTCGAGGAAGCAACGCCCACCACCGGCACATTGAGCATGCCGCGCTTGGCCATCGCGTACAGCGCCGGAAAAATCATCTTGCGTGCGAGGTCGCCGGTCACGCCAAAGATCACCAGCGCATCGGCCGGTGTCTTGCGGATAATGTTTTTATCCTTTTTGGCGCTCATGATTTCTTCTCTTCGTGTCCGCCGAACTGCTTGCGCATCGCGGACAGCAAGCGGTCGGCATAATCGGCATCGCCGCGCGACGCAAAGCGCTCGAATAGCGCGGCACTGATGACCGGCGCCGGTACGCCCTCATCAATGGCGGCCAGTGCGGTCCAGCGTCCTTCGCCCGAGTCCGACACATGCCCCGAGAAACTGGAAAGATCGGCATCCGCGGCCAACGCTGCCGCCGTCAGGTCGAGCAGCCATGACGACACCACACTGCCGCGCCGCCAGACTTCCGCGATCTGCGGCAGATCAAACTCATATTGGTAGAACTCGGGGTCGCGCATCGGCGTGGTCTCGGCATCGCTTTCCCGCGGGCGATTGCCGGCGTTGGCGTTGTGCAGGATGTTCATGCCTTCGGCATACGCCGCCATCAGGCCATACTCGATGCCGTTGTGTACCATCTTGACGAAGTGACCCGCACCCGTTGGGCCGCAATACAGATATCCCCGTTCTGCCGGGGCGGGATCGCCCTGCCTGCCCGGAGTGCGTGTTGCAGTCTCAAATCCCGGTGCGATGCTCCTGAAGATCGGATCCAGAAGTTTTACGACAAGTTCCTCTCCGCCAATCATCAGACAGAAGCCGCGATCCTGTCCAAACACGCCGCCGCTGGTGCCGCAGTCGACGTAATGGATGCCCTTGGCTTCGAGCGCTTTCGCTCGCTGGATATCGTCGCGGTAGTAACTGTTGCCGCCGTCGATGATGATGTCACCGGCATCCATGTGCGTGGCCAGTTCCGCTATGGTCTTGCCCGTCACGGCGGCGGGAACCATCACCCAGACCGCGCGCGGTTTTGACAACTTGGCTACCAATTCCTCCATCGAGGCCGCCCCCTGAATGTCGTGGCTCGTGAGTTTCTGCACTGCGGTTGCATTCACATCGTAAACGACGCAACTGTGACCATCCTTGCTTAAACGCCGCACCAGGCTGGCGCCCATTTTTCCCAATCCGATCATGCCTAGTTGCATTTGAACTCTCCTTGTATGTCGGGTAGCGCCAAAGGTTCGAGCAGCGTGGATTCCACCAGTACATCGACGCCTGTTTCCGGCCTGATTGCCCGTGCCGGAATATTATTTTCAGCACGCCAGGCAGTTACCGCCCTGTGCTTGGACTCTCCGCTGACCAAAAAGATCACTTGCCGAGCACGGCTCAGGCGTGCCGCACTTAACGATACACGCTGTGGCGGAGGTTTCGGCGCATCAAACACCGCCAGCGCGTCCTGTGAGCCGGGTGCTGTTCCCCAATCATGGCCCGGAAACAGGCTAGCTGTGTGCCCGTCCTCGCCAAGTCCGAGCAACACCAGGTCAAAGTAGCCGACTGACCGGAGTGTTTCGGAATACTGTAGTGCCGCTTCGTCCGCCCCCAGTTCACCCGCTATCGTGTGCACCTGCATCGGGGGAATCGGCACGTTGTTGAGCCAGACCTCGGCAGCCATGCATGAGTTGCGCGCCGGATCACGCGGCGGCAGACAGCGCTCGTCGCCGAAGTAGATGTGCCACGCCGACCAATCCGTTTTGGTAGTGCACAAGCCATGATAGATTTCCCGCGGTGTTCTCCCGCCCGCCAGCACAATATGGAATTCGCCGCGTTCATGAATAGCCCCGGCCGCACTGGCAAGGACAGTCTCAATCGCAATTTGCTGTAATGCCTGCGCGTTGGCAACGGCATGCCAGCGACACAGCTGTTTATCAGTGCGATCCATCACACAAGTTGACCATGTAATTGTTGTGTCATCTTCACGATTTTTCCTTTCTCGAGTTTGCCCCTCGTTCAATGTCAGTCCCTTTGTCCTCATCTGTTCATTTGGCGGAGAATTGCTGCCGAATCTCACGCTCTGCCTGTAGCCAATCCTGATCGGCATGGCCATCGTTGCGACCTTGTTGCTCGTAGAGTTCATGGGCTCTTGTGGCGATCCGCAACCGCAGATCGGTCGGCGTCCCGGCAATCCCTGCGGGGCGGCGCCATCCGATGAGTGCGACCTTCATAATTTCATTTACGACCAGGCACGAAACTGCCGCATAAGCAAAGATCGCCAGCGCCTCCTGCCAGGGTACGGGCGCAAGGCCTGGAAGTCCGGCGAACATCAGGGTAGTGCCAACGAGCGTTTCTGCGATGACTGCAGCCACAACAGGTTTGCTCGGCATTGTCATCCAGAACCAGCGGCGTTCGCGCGCAGACACGATGGAGAGCGCGGCAAAGTAGAGCAGCGTCAGGAAACTGAACGTGTAGAGTGCACTATCGTTGTCGCCCAGCCCGAAACGCGACCAGCCCAACCACAAGCCAAGAAGTGCCTCAGCGACCATCATGACGCCCAATACCGCTGAAACGGCGACGAGGTAACCGATGTTCCACGTCTCCGGATTTTTGGACGGTCGAACATTGTCTGTCGCCAGCGATATCTTTGCGAAGTCGGTTATAAACACCAGCAGCAGCATGGCAAAGGCGGACATGGCGAACTTGCCCGTCACAACGAAAGCGATGGCCACGAAGCCCGTTTTCAGGATTGTCCGGCTGATCTTGTTGACGATATAGGTCAGGATACGTTGATAGATGGTCCGCCCCTGTTCGACCAGCGCCACAATATTTACCAATCCCGCGTCGGTCAGGACGACACTCGCGGCTCCCTTGGCCACATCGGTTGCGCTGCTGACGGCGATGCCCACTTCAGCCTGGCGCAGCGCGGGTGCATCGTTGACGCCGTCGCCCGTCATGCCGGTCACATGTCCCGCTGCCTGCAGGTGCTTCACGACAATAAATTTATCCTCCGGAAACACTTCGGCCACGCCATCGGCGTCCGCCAGCAAGTCGACCGCATCATTGCCTGCGGCGGTGGCGGACTTCAGGTCTGACATGCGCCGGATGTTGGGTAAGCCCACACCGCGCGCGATCTCGCTTGCGACCGCCAGTGCGTCGCCGGTGAGCATCTTCACCTGTACGCCAAGATCGCGCAGCGCGGCGATCAACTGTTTGGCGTCGGCCCGGGGCGGGTCATACAGTGTCACCAGTCCGAGCAAAGTGACTGCACCGGACTCGCCGCCGCGCGCCACCGCCAGCGTGCGATAGCCCTTCAGCGCCGATTCGGCAACCCGCGCCTCAAGCCCGTCGATTTCTGCAGGTTGCAGACCGCTGGCTTCGGCAACCGTTCGCATGGCGCCCTTCATCACGCGCAATCGCTGCCCGTTCTGCTCGACCAGGGCTTCGGTGCGCCGGTTCTTTGCATCGAACGGCGAGAAAGAGACGGGGTTGAACGCGGGCTTGCCGTCAAAGACATGCCGCTCTTTTGCAGCCGCGAGAATCGCGAGGTCGATCGGGTCCTGGTTGGATTCCTGCGATGCAAGCGCACCGGCGATCAGCACATCACTCTCCGTTGCCTGTTCCAGCGGGATCACGCCGGTGACGGCCAACTGGTTCATCGTGATGGTACCGGTCTTGTCCACGCACAGCACATCCATGGTCGCCGCATCTTCAGCGGCGCTGAGGCGGGTGACCAGTACGCCGCGTTTCGCCAACTCCTTTGAGCCGACCGCCATGGCAACCGTGAACATGACGGGAAGGGACAGCGGTATGGCGCTCATGAACAGGATGAGCACGAGCGGAATCATTTCGATGAGCGGTGTGTCTCGCATAAGGGACATGAGCACCACCACGGCGAGCAACACACCGACGACGACAAACAGCCAGCGCACGATCCTGGCTACCACCACATCGATGTGCAGCTTCGGACGAGCCGTTTGCACGAGTTCGGTGGTGCGGCCGAAGTAGGTCTGCGTTCCGGTAAGTATGACCACGCCATTGCCTTCGCCCCGGCGCACGACAGATCCCGCTGAGAGCACATCGCCGGATGCCTTGTCTGCATCCCCGGACTCGCCGGTGAGGGCGGACTGGTCAACACTCATTGTTCCGGTGAGGACTCTCACGTCTGCGGGAATGACGTCGCCGGCACGCACGCGGACGATATCGCCGGGAACCAGTTCCCGTGCCGGAACGACCAGCCAATTCGCATCGCGCAGCACGCGCGAACTGATCTGCAAGCGCTGTCGCAGCGTTTCGACGACGCCTGCTGCCCGTTGCTCCTGCACGAAGCTCAACACTGCATTGATGAGGAGCAGGGCGCTCACCAAGGCGAGATCAGAGTACTTGTGCAGGAAAGCCGATAGAACCATGATCAATTCCAGCATCCACGCCGACATGCCCCAGAATTTCCCGAGGAATTTGAGTAGCGGATGCTCCTTTTGCACGGCTACTTCGTTGTAGCCGTTCTCTTTCCGCCGGTCTTCCACTTCGGCGCGCGTGAGTCCCTTGTCGGGGTCAACCTTCAGCGTCGCGAGCGTGTCGGGAACCGAAGCGGATGCGATCGCGGGAGGAGTGGCTGCGGCCGACTTTGAGGGGGCAGGACCGGCTTCGGCTTTATTTGGGGTTGCCGGCATATTGAACCTAAAAACCATAGTTGACCGCTCCCTTGAGCACGCAAGAAAATGATCGGAAAGGAATTTCGTCATTTACCCACGCACACCCATGGGGTGAGTCGCTACGAAGCGTATTGTACGTCCCTCGCATCGCATGGCGGCGTTGCTCCTCCTCGGAATGGAACGACCATTCCTCGTCGTCGCGCCTTGCTCTGCGCCGCGATGAACGCACACTACACTTCGTCCAACTGCGGTTTCCAGGTTGAATCATCGCTGCCACAGAATATGATTTTCTTCGAGAGGAACCGAAACCCCCTCGCGGTGCGGTATTAGTCGCGCCGTATAGTCTGACGCCGGACGGGCTGCAGACACATTTGCGCGGTAGGCGTATCCATTGGTTGCGCCCACCAGTTGTCGCACACGTTTCATTTCCACTCGTTCCGGTGCGGTACCGTTCAAGCCATCGGCGTAGAGCTCGACCCGCACTGTCTCCGGATCAAGCCCATCCAGATACATCTGCGCTTCAAATGCATGTTGCCCGTCGGCAGTTTCAATCTTCACTTCGCCGAAACGCAACGCATCCCACTTCTGTTCCAGTGCATGCCGCCAATTGATCATCTGCACGCCGAACGCGCCTTTGTTGGCGCTGCGTTCACGATAGGCAGTGGCCGCCGGAAGGTAGTGTTGTTCGGTATATTCGCGCACGGCGCGGCTGCTGGAAAATTGCGGTGTCAGTTGCGCCATGCTTTCGCGCATGCGTTTCACCCAGGCAGTGGGAATACCCTGAGCATCACGCGTGTAGAACTCCGGGATCACTTCACGTTCGAGCAGGTCATAGAGCTGTCCGGCTTCGTGCGCGTCCCAGGCGGGATCGTCGCCATGCTCATGCCCGTCGCCCAAGGCCCAGCCCACTTCCGGTGTGTAGGCTTCCGCCCACCAGCCGTCCAGTTCGGACAGATTGATGCCGCCGTTGACCAGTACTTTCATGCCGCTGGTGCCACATGCTTCCCACGGACGCCTTGGCGTATTGATCCAGACATCGACGCCTTGCACCAGATATTCGCTTAACAGCATGTTGTAATCGCTGAGGAAGATCACATGGCGACGCGCTTCCGGTCGCCGGATGAATTGCGTCCATTGCCGGATGAGTTCCTGCCCGGCAAGATCCTCCGGGTGAGCCTTGCCCGCCAGGATGAGTTGAACCGGGCGTTGCGGATTGCTCAATATTTGCAGCAGTCGTTCCGGATCGTGCAACAGCAGGTTGGGACGTTTGTAGGCGGCGAAGCGGCGCGCAAAACCAAGCGTCAGAACATTGGGATCAAAAAACTGTTTCGCCTCTGCCACCGCTGCGCAGGTTGCGCCTGAGGTCGCCATTTGCCCGGACAGGCGTTTGCGCACGTAATCCACAAAAGACTGGCTGGTATCAATGCGAAACTTCCACAGCCTCGCATCGGAAACGCTGCGCATTTTTTGTCCCATGACCTCCGCCGTGCCCAGCCAGCGGTCTTTGCCGCAGGCCTCGGTCCATAGTTCATCTGCTTCTGCGGAATCCCAGGTCGGCATGTGGACGCCGTTGGTCACATACCCGACCGGAACTTCTTCATGCGGAAAGTCCGGAAAGAGTGGTTCGAATAAATGACGGCTCACTTTGCCGTGCAAGCGGCTGACGCCATTCACCGCGCCACTCCCGCGTATTGCCAGATACGCCATGTTGAAAGGTTCCGATACATCGTTGGCATTGATGCGACCTAGCGCCAGCAGGTCGTGGAGTGTGATACCAATACTATTGACGTAAACGTCGAAGTATTGCTCGATGAGTGCGGGCGCAAAACGGTCGAAGCCGGCAGCAACTGCGGTGTGTGTCGTGAACAGGTTACCGGCCCTGGTCACGGCCAATGCCACATCAAAAGGCTGGCCTGTATTCTTCATGAAATCGCTTGCGCGTTCCAGCACTGCGAAGGCTGCGTGTCCCTCATTCAGGTGGCAAACTTCCGGCTGCAAGCCAAGCTCGCGCAGCAAGCGCCAACCGCCCATTCCGAGCACCATCTCCTGTTGCAGGCGCAACTCCTGCCCACCGCCATACAGCTCGCTGGTAATGCCGCGATGCGCCGGGTAATTCGCGACGTCATTGCTGTCCAGCAAGTACAGCTTTACGCTGCCGACCTGAACCTGCCAGGTGCGCAGCCAGACCGAATAACCGGGAAACACGACTTCCAGGCGCAACCACTCCCCATCCGGTTTGCGCAAAGGCGTAATCGGCAGTTGCCCCGGATCGTTATACGGATAGAGTGCCCGTTGCGCTCCATCCCGATCAAGCACCTGGCGAAAATATCCCTGCTGGTAGAGCAGCCCTACACCGATTACCGGCACGCCCAGATCGCTGGCAGCCTTGAGCTGATCTCCCGCCACATTGCCCAGACCGCCAGAATAAATTGGCAGCGCTTCGCTCAACATGAATTCCATACTGAAATACGCGACACAATTCAGCGACGATGGCGGGTGATTGAATTGAAACCATGCGGGCTCGTCTTCCGCGCGCTTTTGGGATTGCACAAGCGCATCAATTTGTTTGCGGAACGCAGGATCGGCGAGCGCGCTGCGCAACTTGTCGCGGGATACCGTCTGCAGGACATCGCACGGATGATGTGTCAGCTCCCACAGCACCGGGTCCAGTTGTCGCCAGATTTCATCCGTGGCATGGCTCCAGGACCAGCGCATGTCCAGCGCCAGATCGACCAGGGCTTCAAACCCCTCGACGTCAGTGGGCAGCAGGTTGTAGAGCGGGTGGATCGCCGGCATTTCTTCGCTCATGGATTTTCCTTTGGTCTTGTCAGTTATTAGGCGTGTTGGCGGGCGGATAAGTTCAAGCCGGATCAATCCACATCGAGTTGATTTGTCTTCGCCATCGACCTGCCGGCACTGCGCAGTGATTCGGGGCAATCCATCCTTCCGGTATGGACTTCGATAAATACCAGGCCTTCTGCGGTACCCGCCTTGACCAGCGCATCTTCAAGTTCACCTTCCGTGTGAACGTCAATACCCAGACCGCCTCCGAATACGTCCACGAGCTTGTGGTAGCGCCACGGCTGGATATCGTTGTAGGAACGATCCACGATCACGCGCTCTATGGTATACCCGTCGTTATTGAGAAGACAGATGACGGGCTTGAGGCCGCAGCGGATGATCGTAGAGAGGTCCTGGCAGGTCACCTGAAAAGCCCCGTCTCCCACAAACAACACCACAGACCGGCCCGGAGCCGCCATGGCTGCACCCAGCGTGGCGCCTACCGTATAGCCTATCGACCCGTAAAATGTCTGTCCGATAAAAGTCGCTCCTTCCGGCATGAGCATCTCCGCCGCGCTGAACAGGGATACGCCGGTTTCGGCGATGACGATGGAATCGTTTTTAACAAAATGGCTCATGCGGTCGAAGAAGCGCTTGATGGTTAACGGTTGCCGGGTATCCGGCAGATACTGTGCGGTATGCCGGTGTACGCAGCTGTTGCCGGCGCATTGAATATCCATCGAAGCAATATCTCGGTGTTGCAATTTTTTTGTCAGCCCGGAAATGAAATCGCCGAGATACACATTCTCGTAATCATGGTGCCTGATCTTCACGAAATTGAGATTGGCACTGATGGTCTTGCTGTCGTCGAGATTCGTTGTAAAACCGCCCGTATTGAAGTCGGTCATCAGGTTTCCGAGTTGCAGAATGCAATCCGCGTTCCCGATTCGGTCCTGTACATAGGTGCGACTCCGCTCACCCTCGAAGATACCGATGAATTGCGGATGCTGCTCTGACAGTACGGTCTTGCCCAGCATCATGGTGGCAAACGGGAAGCCGGTCTTGTCGATCAACTCTGCAAACTCTTTTTGCAGCTTGAAGCGTATCAACTCCACACCGCCGATCACCACCGGCTTCTGCGCTTTGACCAGCATGGCAAGCGCTTCATTGATTGCCTCGGCGAGCGTTTCCGGGTCGCTGGGTGCATGCATCGGAAAAAGAAAAGCATCAGGCCGCTTGCATTTCATCATCACCACATCCGACGGCAGGCTGATGTAAACCGGTTGTTGATAGTACAGGCACGCCGATAACACCCGGTCGATCTCGGCCGGGGCCGTTTCACCCGATGCAAGCTGGGTGGAGGCCGCAGTGATCTTCTCGTACATGCGCAGGGGAATCCGGTAATCGTCCAGGGTGTGATGCAGCAGCGGTCTGGTGCGGAAATTGATGGTAGCAGGTGAGCCGGTGATCACCACGACCGGCACGCGTTCGGCGTAGGCACCGGCCACACCGTTGAGGGCGCTCAGCTCTCCGACGCCAAAGGTGGAGGAAAACGCACCGACGCCACGAATGCGGGCATAGCCGTCGGCTGCGTAGGCCGCGTTGAGTTCATTGCAGGTGCCGACATAGCTCACTTTGCTCTTCAGCACCTGATTGAAAAAACCGAGAACAAAGTCGCCCGGCACACCGAAGATATGATCCACACCGATCTGTTTCAGCCGGATCAGCAGATATTCGGCAACGGTGATTTCGCGGCTGGTCAATTCTCAGACTCCATCGCAGCCAGATATTCACCTCGCTGCGCCGCACCATTCAATCTTGCCCGTTTCAATAATGCCTGCTGTGCGACGGCGACGTTCTCCGCCTTTCCTTGCCATGCCTGTAGCACTGTCTGTTGCAGGGCGCGGCCATAGGAAAACGAGAGCAGCCATGGCGTATTGCTGGAGCCTGCGTTCATGGCATTGAGGTTGGCTGTCGCTTCTTCCGGACTCAACCCCCCGGACAGAAAATTGATACTCGGCACGGCCGCCGGTACGGTGCGCCTGAATACCCGCAGGGTCGCCTCTGCAATTTCAGCGGCGCCGGCTCTGAGCGGATAGTCCTTGCCCGGCAGCACCATGTTGGGTTTGAGGATCATATGTTCGAGCACGATATGGTGGCGGTGCAGCGCATGAAAGATTTCCTTGTGCACCGCTTCGGTCACTTCGGCGCAGCGATCCATGCTGTGATTGCCGTCGATCAACACTTCCGGTTCGACGATGGGCACGATGCCTTGCTCCTGACACACTGCTGCGTAACGCGCGAGCATCTCGGCGTTGGCAGCGATCCCCAGCGCCGTGGGATAGTGTTCACCTATTTCGTAAACCTCACGCCACTTGGCAAAACGCGCGCCTTGCTTCTTGTAACCACGCAAGCGTTCTGCCAGCCCATCCAAACCATAAGTAATGAGATCTCCGGGCGATAGCGCCAGCGGCCCTTTGCCCTTGTCGACCTTGATGCCGGGTACGATGCCGCGTTGCGTCAACACCGCCGGCAGCGGGGTACCGTTGTCGGCGGATTGCACCAGTGTATCTTCGAATTCGATCACACCGCTGATGTAACTCTCAATGCCGGGGGCGGTGAACAGCAGGGTACGATAAACACGGCAATTCTCTGCTGTCGCCTCCATTCCGATGACAGCAAAACGCTTGGCGATGGTGGGCTGGCTCTCATCTGCGGCGAGTATGCCCTTGCCGCGTTGCACCATCTGCTCAATGGTGGCTTGAAGTTCGTCAGCTATCGTCATGGTTGTTCTCCTGTTCGGTGGGTGGTGTTTGCTGGTGCGAATTCATTCGCACATGTCACGCTATTTCCCTCACCCTCAGTCCCTCTCCCAGAGGGAGAGGGATGCAAAGCCCTTCTCCCTCTGGGAGAAGGGTGGGGATGAGGGAAGTCTCGTGTTATGACTTATGGAAAGATCAATAATCGTGCGAATGAAGTCGCACCTGCACAGGCAACATCATTCCGCTTCCATCGCCCTGATGCGTGCGCGCAATGCTTCGACCTCGTCCAGCAGTTGCAACGCCAGCGCCACACCAGCGAGGTTGATGCCCAGATCGCGCTGCAGGCGCAGGGATACCGTTGCTCGGCGCATGTGGACCCCGGTAAAACGCCAGTTGACCGGCTCGCGTCCGACCGGCACAAGTACGCCTTCTTCAACCAGCTCGATGATGTATTCCGCATGTACCGCGCAAGCACGGCAGA
>CAYOJU010000008.1:0-48329 GCA_964404355.1 uncultured Sideroxydans sp.
ACAAGGTGCCGGCCTACGGCTCTGATTTCACTCGAAAGTTCCCTCGCACCGTAAATTGCCTGCACACAATGCCGCGCATGATACCTGAAATACCACTTGCACCCAACGGGCAAGGTTGCAACTTTTACACTGCTTCTGTAGTCTCACGTCCGCTGCAGATGGGTCGCCGCTATGCGGCGGGGCACCCACTGGCGTACCCCTTGCGGGTGCTGTTGGAACATACTCGTATTTTCTGGAGGAAGTCATGCAATTCGAAACACAAGCTGTAACCCAAACCTCGGCACTTGCCGTAGAACAGAACAAGGTTCTGCGCAACACCTATATGATGCTCGGATTGACCATGATCCCGACCGTCATCGGCGCGTTCGTTGGAACCTCGATCAATTTCTCGTTCATGGCGCAACATCCCATCATGTTCCCGCTGCTTATGGTTGGCGTAATGCTGGGCATGCTGTTTGCCGTGACCGCCCTGCGCAACAGCGTATGGGGCGTCGTTGCACTGCTCGGCTTCACTTTTGTGGCGGGCGTCTTCCTCGGCCCCATCCTGCAAGTCGCCCTGCACTTCAGGAATGGCGCACAACTAGTCGGCATGGCCGCAGGCGGTACCGGCATCATCTTCCTGTCGCTGGCCACCCTCGCCACCGTGACCAAGAAAGATTACAGCTTCATGGGCAAGTTCCTGTTCATCGGGTTGATCATGCTGATCGTCGCTTCGTTTGCCAACATGTTCTTCCAGATTCCGGCGCTGGCACTGACCATTTCCGCCATCGCGGTGATGATCTTCTCCGCCTACATCCTGTTCGACGTGAGCCGCATCGTGCACGGTGGCGAAACCAACTATGTGATGGCTACCCTGTCGTTGTATCTGGACATCTACAACCTTTTCATCAACCTGCTGCAACTGCTGATGGCATTCAGCGGCGAACGGGATTGATGGTAGCTTGCATCAATAAAAAAGCGGCCAAATGGCCGCTTTTTTATTCTCCAACAATCTGATCTATTTCGGTTTACGCTGATCCGGCCGCACGCGCGGCACCAGCAACACATCCCCGTCATCAGCGTCCAACGCATCGCCGTTCGCGTTCGTCATGGGCTGTTCGTAATCACTCCAGCCGCGTACGCCGGTCTTGAGTGAAACCACGTTGCTAAAACCCATCTGCAGCAGCATGTCGGCTGCCAGTACCGAACGTTTGCCGGAACGGCAGATGACAACGATTTCCTGCTCGCGCCCGGTAGCCAGTTCCGGCACGGTTTCGTCGTAATCCCATTCGCAGGATTGCTCCAGCACCCCGCGCGGCACGTTGATCGAACCGGGAATGTGCAGCAGATCGAACTCCGCCGGTTCGCGTATATCGAGCAGGATGGGCTTGCTGCCAGCAGCGAGCGAGCGGCTCAAATCCCACGGCATGATCTCTTTCACGCGCGTGAGCGCTTCTTCAATCAGATCATCATAGCGCTTCATTCGATAATTCCTTTTTGGCTTCAGGTTTATTCTTTTCCACCGGGTTTGGGGCGCCACTGCTTTCCAGCGATCCAACCCTCCGAGGCAGATTCCATGATGTCGAATCGCGGAACGTAAGGCTTGATATCGATGAGTGGCGTCTGATCCAGCACATCGATGCCTTCCACCGTGAGGATGTTGTTTTCGCGTCCGACCAGTTTCACGATGGACATGCCAATGCCGTTCGGGCGGCATGGATGCCGGGAGGCATAGATGCCATGCGGAGTATCGTCGAGGAAAGTGCCGCGCACCAACTCTATCTTGCCTGCCCGATCCAACAGGTAGAGCAGATAAATGTGCGAAAAACCTTCTACATCCTGCAAGCCTGCTGCAAACTCCTCAAATACTTCCACGCGGCCGACAGCACCGGATGCATACAGGGGCTGAATCGGACACGATTCTTTGGTGGCAAAGGGCGTATGAATAATGCCGACGGGGCTTAACTCCATGTTCATCACCTTACTTCCAGGTCCGTAGCGCGTAGGATGGGTGGAGCGCAGCGATACCCATCATTCGTTTTTCGTAGAATCCATCGACGATGGGTATCGCTGCGCTCAACCCATCCTACAACTTCTCAAACACCGCAATCGACTCCACATGCGAAGTCTGCGGGAACATGTTCATCACGCCCGCCGCTTTCAGCGCATAGCCTTTCGCATGCACCAGCACTTCGGCATCGCGGGCCAGTGTGGACGGACTGCACGAGACATAGACAATACGACGGGGAGCGGTTGTGACACCAATGGATTTCATGAGTTCGATTGCGCCGTCGCGCGGGGGATCGACCAGCCATTTGTCAAAATGCCCAAGCTTGGCCAGTTCGGTCTCATTCATTTCGAACAGGTTCATGGAGTGATATTCAGTGTTGCCCGTCAACCCGTTGTACTCAGCATTCTGCCTTGCGCGTTTTACTAGTGCGTCGCTGCCTTCGATGCCCAACACCTGCGCACCGCTGCGTGCAATGGGGAGCGTGAAGTTACCCAGGCCGCAAAAGAAATCGGCGATGCGTTCCCCGGCCTGCGGATCAAGCAGTCGCATGGCGCGGCTGACCATCAGGCGGTTCATATCACTATTCACCTGGGTAAATTCTGTCGGCGCGAACGGCATGGTGATGCCGAATTCCGGCAGGCTGTAGCTCAAGTGCGGTGCATCCAAAGGATAGAACGGGACAACAGTTTCCGGCCCTTTGGTCTGCGTCCAGAACTGCACCTGGTGTGTGTCGGCGAATTCCCTGATCAACGCTTCATCCGACGGCGTGAGCGCGGCGAGGATGCGCAGCACCAGCACATCCACATGCTCGCCCACCGCCACTTCGATCTGCGGAATAATGTCCCGTACCGTGAATTTTTCGTTCAGCTCGCCCAGCAGCGGCAACAACGCAGCAATCTTGGGCGTGAGGATTTCGCAGTGCTGCATGTCGGCCACGTATTTGCCGTTCTGCTCGCGGAAGCCGACCAGTGTCTTGTTCTTCTTCAGCACATGGCGCACCGACAAGCGCGCACGCTGGCGATATGCCCAGGGCATGCCATAGATCGGCGGCAAGATGACTTCGGGTTTGACCTTGCCGATGCGCTGCAGATTGTCTTCCAGCACGCGCTGCTTGACAGCGACCTGTGCGCGCGGATCCAGATGCTGCATGGAACAGCCGCCGCATACACCGAAGACCGGGCACTTCGGCTGCACGCGCATGAACGAAGTTTTCAGGATTTGCTCAACCTTCGCCTGCTCGTAGTTGTTCTTTTTGCGATACGAAGAATAAGTCACGCGCTCACCGGTCAGCGCACCTTCGATAAAGATCACCTTGCCGTCGGCATGGGCGATACCGCGACCTTCATGGTCGAGCGATTCAATGATTACGGGATTCATGCAGATTTCTTCTCGGGCCATTGCGCCAGGAATTCCTTCCAGTGCGCTTCATCAGATTTATTCAGGGTGCTGCGTACCAGTTCCAGTTCCTTTTCATAACGCGCCTTGGTGAATTGACCGCGCATCAATTGAAAGCGCGCAAATACCAGATACGTGTTCACCACATCAGTTTCGCAATAGTTGCGGATCTCGGCCAGCTTGCCTTGCTGATAGGCATCCCACACCTTGCTGCCGTCCATGCCCAGCTTGCCGGGGAAGCCGATGAGTTTGGCCAACTCATCCAGCGGCGCATTGGCGCGGCCGGTGTACATCGCCAGCAAGTCCATCAGGTCCAGATGGCGCGAGTGGTAGCGGCTGATGTAGTTATTCCACTTGAAGTCCTTGTCGTCCTCGCCCAGATCCCAGTAACGCGGGGCCTGGATGCCGTGGATAAGTCCGCGATAGTGCAGCACCGGCAGGTCGAAGCCGCCGCCGTTCCAACTGATCAATTGCGGGGTGTATTTTTCGACGCCGTCGAAGAAGCGCTTGATGATGCTGCCCTCGTCCTCGTCAATCTCGCCCAGCGTCCATACCTTGAAGTTATCGCCCTCGCGCAGCACGCAGGAGATCGCGGCGACGCGCTGCAGATGATGCGGCAGGAAATCGCTGCCGGTCTTCTGGCGGCGCATCTGGAAGGCCATCTCTGCCACTTCGGCATCGCTCACTGCGCTATCCAATTCATACAGCAGGCGCAGCCCCGCAATATCGGGAATGGTTTCGATGTCGAAAACTAAGGTTGGATTCATGGTGTGCGAACCGGTTGCAAACGGGGTGCGATTTTAGCAAACCCTGACCGGTATCCGCCCGTGAATTACCCGAAGACCGAACCGGTCAGGGAAATGGAACGGAGTTCAGTGAGACACCCCATTCTCCCGCAGGCGGGACTGCGGAAGGGTCGCTGCGAAGCAGCGGGATACCCGCCGGCGTACCTCTTGCGAGTGTAAGGGCTGGGGATGAGGGACGGTACATACATCGCAGATTTATTTTTGACCGACACCCCTCACCCCAGCCCCTCTCCCGCTTACGGGAGAGGGGCTTTCCTACTTGTATTTACGGATCAACCCCACCAGCACGCCGAATATCTCCAGTGTGCCCTGTGGCCGGATCACCGGAAAAGCCGGATTGGCCGGACGCAGAATATATTGGCCGCGCTCCTTGTCCAGCGTCTTCAGGGTAAATTCGTTGTCCACAATGGCCACCACAATGTCGCCGATATTGGCCAGGTTGCGCTTCTCCACCACGGCGATGTCGCCCTCATGGATGCCCGCTTCGATCATGGAATCGCCCTTCACCGGGATCATGGTGGTGGTGGAAGGCTTGTCGATCAGCATCTCGTCGATGATGAAGTAGTCGCCCTGCGTCTCGGTCACCGCGACCGGCATGCCGGCCTGCACGGCCGACTCTGCAAAAGGCCGGGCAAAGAACTGGCGGCTGGGTATCCACATGCCGTCCGGCGTGCGTTCCACGAATCCGGCCTTCTCCAGCCGGTCCAGGATGGCCTTGACCCAGGATTTGGACGCGATGCCAAACACATCGCACAGTGCGGCATAGGAAGGAATGCTCTTCCAGGAAGCGTAGTAATCCTGCAACTTGGCCAGGTACTCGGCGTCTCTCATACTGGGATCGGAATCGGACATGATGTCACCTATACAGAACGAACGTTCTTGCATCCTAAAGAACGAGCGTTCTGATGTCAATACACAAATATAAATAGGGAACTGATCGGAATCGGGCAGGGTCTTGGTGTTGGCCTTGCTAGAATGCCGCGCCAATCTGGGAGATATAGTTTGAACGAGTTAAAACGCCTTTTGCTGGTCCCGCTGTCCTGGCTCGCCGCCATCATATTCCTGATCGAAGAAGCCATCTGGGACTGGACAGCCAGACTCATGGCCAGACTGGGAGCGATGCGCCTGGTTCACGCCATCGAAAAGCGCATTTCCGCATTGCTGCCACGCTGGGCTTTGGTCACCTTCCTTCTGCCCAGCCTGATTCTTATCCCCGCCAAGCTCATCGGCCTGCACGCCATCGCCAGCGGACACCTGTTCGTCGGCAGCGGTGTCTTTATTCTGGCGAAACTGCTCGGCATGGCGCTTTTCTCGCGTATCTTCAACCTTACCCGTCCGGCGCTGATGCAACTTGCCTGGTTCTCGCGCCTGTATGCCTTCGTCATGTATTACCGCGACCGCATCCACGCCTATCTGGATAACTGGCCTGCATATCAGCGCATCAAACTGCGCATCAAAACACTGGTTGCTTCCATCAAATCGATCTTCAAACGCAAGGCTTGAAGAGTCTTGACCACTTATCGCAAAAGCATTGAGCCTTCGTTTTCCAGGTAATCGATATGCTCGATTTGTGATGCCATCGACTTGAAGTTTTGATCGGCACCGATTGTTATATGTTTGCTGTCGCACAGACATCATGTCATTCCAGGAACAAGCTTGCGCAAAGATAAGCCGCTGTACATGGGCAAATTCCTGGCAAACAACTTGATCGAATGGCACTACGATGAGCATCGCATCCTTCTCAGTATTCTGTCATCGCGGGATATATCGCTTGCTTCATACAAAGCACAGTGAAAGGAGAAACATCATGCTTAAGCTGCTAACACTGCTGCTCACAATACTGTTGGCTCTTGCATCAGCGGGGGGGTATCTGGTGATCAACGAGAAAATTCATGCTGGGGAAATATCCATAGCGGAAGGTCAAAATATTATTGCATTTGAAAGCCCCTCGCTTGAGGAAGGAAAAAATGATTTGGCAAATGGTCGGCATCTGCTTTCGGAGGGGAAGAAAGAGTATGAGCACGCACACGACAATCCATTCATCGTGTTTGCGGACACGTGGTTTAATTCCGGAAAGGGATTCGCAGAAGGAAGAAAGAAGATCGCTGAAGGAGAAGATAAAGTTGCCAAAGGAGAAGATAAGGTCAACGCCGGAGAAATACGGCTTGATAAAGGAAATTTGGCACTGGAGCGGGGGATGGGTAAATTGCAACAAGGAAAGATAGTTCGCGATGTCTGCGCATTCGGGGCTACCCTCTTCACCTTGCTATCGATTGTGCTTGGATTCTTTTGGAGACGATCACTGCTACAGTTTGTGCAACATATCAGAGTGAAATAAAGTGCTGTAAAAGCACAAGGAGTCGAATTGTTTTTCAGACGGGCAGGATGGCAAGAAACAAATCGACTCCAGCACCAATAACACCATAATCCGCCCCCTTCCCTGCACCGGTTTTATCCCCAAGACCTGAAAACTCCCGCTTGACGTAATATCCCGGAAAGCAAAGAATCGCGGCAACTCCGGCAACACTCGATACCCCAACCCACTTGTGGAGAGATCATGAACAGAAACCACCTCGCATACCTTGGCTTGATGACTGGTTTATTGAGTATGGCGGCCTATGCTGCGCCAGGCGAATATTGGGAAATCACCAATACAATGGAAATGCCGGGCATGCCCTTCGCCATGCCTGCCACCACGACCAAGGTGTGCATCCCCAAGGGAAGTGAAAGCAATCCCGAGAAAACTTCTGGCGACAAAAGTTGCAAGATGACCGACATCAAGACCGTTGGCAACAAGACTACCTGGAAAGCCCGCTGCGACCATGGCGGCGACGTCATGACCGGCGTTGGCGAGCAAACCACCTCTGCCAACGGCTATCAGGGCAAGATGCAATTCTCCGGCAAATCGCGCGGCCAGGATATGAACATGACCATGGCTTTTAGCGGCAAGCATATCGGCGGCAGCTGCGATTCGGAAGAGCAGATCAATAAAATGAAAGCGCAAATTTGCGACACGTCGCGCTACCACAGCACTGCCGACTGGATCCAAAGTGCCGATATCATCCTGCAGCCGGGCGCGGCCTGCGCCGACCAGCGCAAGCAGTTGTGCGACCTGGTTCTCAAGGACACGCCGAGAGATGTGCACGCCTATTACGCTCTGATGACGCATGACCAGCAGATGGGCAGCAAAATCTCTGTCGCCCGGGAATGCAAACTGGATATGTCCGCCACCACCAAGTCGATCTGCAAGACACTCAATGACCAAAACTACAGTCTGCTGTCTGCCAGTTGCCCGGCCGAAGCCAAAGCGTACCGCGAAGATACGCGTCGCAGGGAATGTGAGGGCCGCAGTTACACCGCAGAGACGCGGGCTGCAGATATGAAAAAATGCCTGAGTGGCAAGAGCGATTCTTCCGAGGATAGTTCCTCCAATGACGCACCTCCAACCAAATCCGGCAAACCCGCAGCCAGCAATCCCACCAACGACGCATTGGAGACTGCCAAAAAATTGCGGAGCAAGTACGGTTTCTAAGTGCGTCTTTCTCTCTTCATCGGGCTGTGTCTGTTTGCCAACCTGGCGTTGGCAGCAACGCAGCCCGATCCTTTTCCGCAGGTAGCTTCTGCCTATCTGGTCGAACTGAACGGAGAATCGATATGGGCGAAGCAGCCCGAACGACGTCTGCCCCCGGCCAGCCTGACCAAGCTGATGACTGCGCTGCTGGTTCTCGAGCAGGAGCGCCCGGATGACGAAGTCACCGTCCAACCAGCATCAACGCACGAGACCGGTACCCGAATCAACCTCAAAGCGGGCGAGCGTTTTCGCCTGCAAGACCTGTTCTTCGCCGCCCTGCTCAACTCGGCCAACGATGCCTGCCATGCGCTGGCCGATCATCTCGCCGGTAATGAAGCAGCCTTTGTTGCGCAGATGAACCGGCGCGCGCTGGCGCTCGGCATGCGCAATACTCATTTCATTAATGCCTGCGGCCACGATGAAACGGGTCACTATTCCAGCGCGAACGATCTGTCACTGCTGGCGCATGCCCTGCTCAAGCAGCCGTCATTGCTCGACATCACTTCGCAAAAGAGTGTGCAGATCACCACCTTGGACGGACAGCATCACTACACGCTGGAGAACAAGAACGCACTGATCGGTCGCTACGACGGCGCACTCGGCCTCAAGACCGGTTACACCCCGAATGCCGGAAAGTGCCTGGTCGCCTTTGCCAAACGCAGCGACAACACCGTGCTGCTCATCCTGCTGCACGGCAAGGACCGCTGGTGGGATGCGGTGGATATACTCGACCTGGCTTTCGACCATGCACGCCTTACGCCCTGAGTCGCGCGCCACCGTGCTGCTATGGCTGACGCTGGCCGTTGGCATCGCCTATGCCAACGTAATCGGCAGCCCGTTCCAGTTCGACGACTACAACGTCATCGTCAACGAGGAACAGGTGCACAGTTGGGCCGGATGGTTCGCTGCACTCGGCAGCGGCATCCGCCCCCTGCTCAAATTCAGCTATACCCTGAACTGGACACTGGGCATAGGCGAGGCTGGCTTCCACCTCCTTAACCTGTTCATCCATCTCGCCAACGCATATCTGGTGTATCGCCTGGCGAACGTATTCGTGCGGCAACAATGGCTGCGCGACAGCCTGCGCCATGTTCCGCTGCTCACCGCCTTGCTGTTCGCCCTGCACCCCGTGAATACCGAAGCCGTGAGTTATATCTGCGGCCGCTCAGCCTCGCTGATGACACTGTTCTATCTGGCCGCACTGCTGAGCTATGTGATTGGCCGCACGCGCGACAACCGCTTGTATTTGTATGTGGCGACGCCGTTACTGTTTGCTCTGGCCCTCGCCGTAAAAGAAACCGCCATAACGTTTCCGCTCACGCTGCTGTTGTGGGAACTGGGCTGCCGCGGACGCTGGAAGACCACATTCAAGCCGCAATGGCCGGTGTGGGTCGTGTCGGGAATTGCCGTGCTGTTCTTTGTTTTCAGCCACAGCTATTTCGCGCAGATGCAGCGCAGCGCCGAATTCAACGGATTGGTCGGTAATATGGCCACGCAACTCTCCGGCTTCGCCTGGCTGTTGCGCCAATGGGCGTTGCCGTTTTGGCTGAACATCGATCCGGACTTGCCGATGTTGACGAGTTTCTCCGCCGCGCTGTGGCCGCTGTTTCTGTTCATCGTGTTGTTTGTACTAATGCTGGCCTGCTGGCGCAGACGCCCGTGGCTCAGCTTCGCGCTGGCCTGGTCAATGCTGCAGTTGATTCCGCTTTACCTGTTTCTGCCTCGGCTCGATATCGCCAATGAGCGCCAGTTGTATCTGGTCGGCTGGCCGTTATTGCTAGCCCTGAGCATCGAACTCACGCTGTGGCTGAACACGATAACGATGCGCCTGGTTGCAGCTGCTCTCCTGCTAGCCTTTGCCAGCCTTACCGTATTGCGCAATCAGGCTTACGCCAGCGAGATCAGCCTGTGGCAGGACACTGTGCTGAAGTCGCCGAACAAGGCGCGCGTGCACAACAACCTCGGTTATGCCTACCTGCAGGCACAACGGACAGACGACGCACGACGCGAATTCACTTCCACGCTACGGCTCGATCCGAACCACTTCAAGGCGTTATACAACCTGCAGCGGCTGGATGATGAGGTCAAGGCTTTGGACAAAAAGAGCGCGAACTCACCGACAACCCCTTAACGCGACCAGATCAGCCAATGCTGGTGTTGGCCGTTCTGCAACATCACCGTTGCACTTTACCGCCGGGAGGCGGAATCAGGAATTTCGTTTCAAATACCTCGCACGGCACCGGCTTGCTGAACAAGAAGCCCTGCATTTCATCGCATTGAAGCAACCTGAGAAGATGCGATTGCTCCTTGGTTTCGACACCCTCCGCCACCACTTTGAGATTCAGCGAATGCGCAAGATGGACGATACTGGATACCAGTGCCAGCCCCGCCGCGCTTGCGGTCATTTCAATCACGAACGCGCGGTCAATTTTTAGCGTGTCTACCGGCAGTTTGGTGAGGTAGCTTAGCGAGGAGAAGCCGGTGCCGAAATCGTCTATGGCAATGGTGACGCCCATGGCACGAATCGCATTCAGGCTGGCAATATTATGCTCCAGGTCGTCCATAAACACGCTTTCGGTAATCTCCAGTTCCAGCCCTGCCGCCGCATGCGCGCCGATTGCGATCGCCTGCTCTATCTCGCCCAGGAAGTTGATATTGCGCAGTTGCAGCGGGGACACGTTGACCGCGATACGCACGGCAGGCAGTCCCGCAGCATGCCAGCGCAAATTATCTGAAATGGCTTTGCGCAACGCCCAGCGCCCGACTTCATGGATCAATCCGGTTTCTTCCAGGATGGGAATGAACTCGCCCGGCGGCACCAGGCCCGTGTTGGGGTTGTTCCAGCGAATCAGCGCTTCGGCGCTGGTGACCTTGCCGCTCCCCATATTTACCTTGGGCTGGTAATGGAGCACGAATTCCTCGTTGTCGATCGCCCGGCGCAACTGGTTTTCCAGGGCAAGTTTGCCGGCCACCGCCGCAGTCATTTTTTGCGTGTAAAACAGGAATCGATTACTGCTCGCCTTGGCTTTTTTCAACGCGGCCTCGGCATTCTTGAACAGGATATCGGCGGAGTCGCCGTCATCCGGGAATAGCGCAATGCCAACCTTGAACCCGATTCGAAACACGGCCCCATTCAGGCTGAAAGGATGCTCCAGAAAAGCCGACATCAAACTTTCGATCAGCTTCGCCAGGTTGCCGTCCGACTTTACCTCCGGCAGCACAATGGCGAAATGGTCTGCATCGATTCGCGCCAACAGGTTGGCATCCCCCGTTTTGTGCTGCAGCCACTCCGCAACCTGTTTCAACAGGGAATCGCCGCTTGAGCGGCTAAGGCTGTCGTTGATGCTTTTGAAGCGTTCCAGATCGATCAGGCCCAGCGCAAGCTTGTGTCCGCCACTGGTCGCGCCGCGTATGTACTGCGCCAGACGCTCAAGGAACAGCGTGCGGTTGGCGAGTCCGGTGAGCACGTCGTAGTAGGCGAGATAGTCGAGTCGCTCATGCTTGTCAATGTGATCGATCGCGAATGCGATGTCGCCGGCAAGTTCGGTCAGCAACGCAATCTCGTCTTTGCGGAAGAATTCAATTTCGCCGGCATACAATGCGATTACACCTACCGCTTCACCGGCGACGATTAATGGCAAAACAATCAACGAGCGGACTCCGGCTTCTTCATATTTCTTGCCGAACAACACCCGTGCATCGCTTACCACATCATTGGCAATGACCGTTTTTTTCTCACGGATAGACTGCGCAACCATGCTGCTTTGCACATCCTCGCTCGTCGACAAAAGGCCTTTGGTGGCGGACAAAAGCTCTTCATCCATTCCCGCAGAGGCGAATGAGACAATCTGCCTTGTACTTGCATCCACGATAACCAGCATGGCCATGCGGAATTCGCCCTGGCCGACCGCGATGTTGCACGCCTCCCTGAACAACTCCTCGCGGTCATTCACGCGCACAATCAGTGAATTGATGCTGCTCAGCACTGCATAGACGCGGTTGAGATAGACGACCCTGGCTTCCGCTTTCTTGCGTTCGGTAATGTCTTCGCCAATGCTGGCCGTTCCGACTATTTCGCCACTTTCCGAGCGCAGCACCGTATTGCTCCAGCGTATCAAGCGGTGCTCGCCCGAGCGCGTGAGAATCTCGCTTTCGTGATGCCGGGCTTCCGGTTTGTCCAGGAGCATTTTCGCAAATACTTTTCTCTTCTGTTCAGCAATTTCAGGCGGCACAAATAGTTCCACCCAGTCTTTCCCGATGACCTCGTCGTATCGCCAACCGGTCAGATGAAACATATACCCGTTGCAATAGGTGATCCTTCCTTCGCGGTCACGCATTACTGAAATCAGTTCCACATTTTCCAGCAGGTCGGTAAAGCGACGTTCGCTTTCAAGTAACTTCAGTTCCTCCTGCTTGCGTTTGGTGATGTTGCGGAATGCCCAGATACGCCCGTAGGAATGACCATCGCCATCAGGCACCGGCGCCGAGTAACGCTCAAGAATGGTGCCATTTTTCAGCACGACTTCGTCCTGCGAGGTTTCCTCCGGATGGTCGTACAGGTGGAGTATTTTATCGACAAATTGTTTGGCATCGACGGTCCGATCCGTCACAAACTTCACCTGATGGCTGTCATCGGGATCCGCCGCAATTTCTTCGGGGATATTCCACAGCTCGATCGTTCGCTGGTTCTGCAGGATTTTCCTGCCTTGCATATCAACTACCAGAATGCCATCCGCCGAAGTCTTCACCAGTGCCTCGAAAAAGGCCGTTCTCCAGCGCAGATCTTTTTCCGTCTGCTTGCGATTAGTGATGTCGGTCAGCGTAACTACGCTGCCGAGCAATTCGCCTCGTGCGCCCTTCAAGTGGCCGACGCTCACTAAAAGATCGACTCCCTGCCCGCTGCGTTCCAGCCTCGCCTCCGCCGACAGCTTGCGGCCCGTGTCGATGGCGGCTACAGCGGAAAATGCCGTGCCATCCGGATGGCGCAACGGAAAGGCTTGCTCAAACAGTTGCCCGAGCGGACTCTTGCCGTACAACGTTTGCGCCTGCTTGCTGGCGCGCATGATCCGTCCAGTCTCGTCGCAGATCACGATCGCGTCGGCGGCCTGTTCCAGAATCGCGCGCGCGAGTTTTTCCGCAGCGAGAATCGCCTCATTGCGCTTCTGCTCAGTCAGGTCGGTTACGACCATGCATATTGAATCAATTTCATCCAGAACAAGGCGGCTCACCGATAGATAGACCGGCACCGGCGTTCCGTCAGCGGCAGCGAGGACCAACTCTTCACGATGATTTTCGACCGCATCTGTTCGCGACATGGCCCGCAGGATCTGCTGGTTTTCGGGCACAATCCAGTTGCGAAGCTCCGAACCGATCACCTTTTCGAGCGGCGTTTTGAGCATGCCGGCAAAGCGCCGATTGGCATATAGAATCAAGCCCTCCGGTGTCAGGGTAAGCGCCCCTTCACTCATGTTCTCGATCAATTCCCGGTAGGACTGATCGGCACCCTTGAGCGTAAAGAGCTGTGTCCCGGCCGCACCAGCGACGAACAGCGCGTCTGCCTCCCCGCTGAGTATTTCGCCCAGGGTCGCTTCGGCCTTATCAAGCCGGGCGCGCAGGTCCCGGTTATCCGCGTCCAGTTGCTTTGGGGTAGGTTTGACTGGCATTACGCCTTCTTTCATATGTCCAACCCCACCAGCACGCGCTCGGTGTTCGACATGTCGCCGATGATGCGGCGCAATGGGGGCGGGAGTTTCCTGATAAGGGTTGGCACGGCGATGATCTGCTCGCCCTGTGCGAGTTGCGGTTGCTGATACAGATCGATCACGTCCAACGCATAGCGCCCATGCAGATTCTCTTCGCAGATTTTTTTGATGTTGGTGATGGCGTGAACGGATTTGGGTGACTGGCCGGCAACGTACAGTTTCAGCACATAGTGGCTTGAGACTATTTTGCGCTGTGCGATCGTGGCTTTGGGCAGCTCCGGCGGGGCTGAATTCGTTTTCATTTCGCCCCCCCCTTTTGTTTGTTCGGCTTCGCATCCACTTTGCGGCTCAGCCCCATATCCACACGACCCTGCGCGAGCTGCGCTTTCTCGGCTTTTTCCTGGCCGATGATTTTCAACGACGCGACCTCTTGCACCGCAAACTCGGCGCGCAGCATGGCGATCTGCGCCTCCAGCGTCGTGCGCTTGCGTTCCAACTCGATCCGCCGCAGCTCAACTTCCTGATTGCGGATTAGCAGCGTGGCTTCATTTTCCGCCTCTTTCGTCAGCCGCGCCGAGCCGGTCAATACACCTTCCGGCCCGACGTATACGTCGCGCAATTCCACCCCGTGATCGGTCAACAGAAACTCGCGTATCTGGTTCGAGTGTTCCATACCGCGCGATTTCAGGATTGACAGGCAGCGATTGCGTTCGCCTCCGCTGTCGATATCGCGCAACAACAGCCAGGTGTCTATCACAGACGAAATGGCAACCTCGGTTTGCTCGACCGGGCTGCCGCTCTGTGCCAGATTGGTGAACAAGCCGGTGATCTGCCTCGTTTTCAGAAAATCCACCAGCCGCATCAACATTGATTTGACTTCGATCTCGTTTTCGCCGATGACGAAACTGTTCAGCGGATCCAGGATCACCACCTGCGGTTTGAATTCACTGATCGATTTGTGCTTCATGGCCAGGTGCGTTTCCAGGCCTGCAGACGAGGGACGGTTCGCATGAATCTGCAGCAAACCTTTCGTGATCCACTGTTGCAGGTCGATTCCGATGGAACGCATGTTGCGCATAATCTGGCTGGGAGATTCCTCAAAGGAAAAGTACAGCACCCGTTCGCCGCGATGGCAGGCAGCGTCGGCAAAGTGTGCGGCCAGGCTGCTCTTGCCGGTTCCCGCCGTGCCCGAGATCAACACGCTGCTGCCGCGGTAGTAGCCCTTGCCCCCCAGCATCGCGTCGAGACGCGCAACACCGCTGGATATACGCTCACTGGAGGCTATGTGTTCCAGGCCCAGCGACGTGACCGGCAGCACCGAAATGCCGTTCGCATCGATCATGAACGGATACTCGTTGGTGCCATGGGTCGATCCGCGATACTTGACCACACGCAAGCGCCGCGAGGAGGCCTGCTCGCTCACGCGATGATCGAGCACGATCACGCAGTCGGAGACATACTCTTCCAGCCCCTGGCGAGTCAGAGCTCCTTCACCGCGTTCGCCGGTAATGATTGCCGTCACGCCTTTATCTTTCAGCCAGCGAAACAGCCGGCGCAGTTCTGCGCGCAGAATATGCGGATTGGGCAAGCCGGAGAAAAGCGTCTCGATGGTATCCAGCACAACACGTTTGGCGCCGATGGAGTCAATCGCTGCCCCGAGGCGGATAAACAACCCTTCCAGATCGTATTCGCCGCTCTCTTCGATTTCGCTGCGCTCTACATATACGTAATCCAGCACGATCTTTTTGCGGGCAACCAGGTCGTTCAAATCGAAACCGAGCGAGACGACATTCTGGGTCAGATCCTGTGCGGTCTCTTCGAAAGCCATAAACACGCCCGGTTCGTTGAACTCAGTCGCACCCCGCACCAGAAACTCCATGGCGAGCAGCGTCTTGCCGCAACCGGCACCGCCGCACACCAGTGTCGGTCTGCCTTTGGGCTAGCCACCGCCGGTAATCTCGTCCAGCCCCTGAATGCCGGTTGGCGCCTTGGGGAGCTGCTGCCTGCGCTTTGGTATTGGTGTGGCTTTGGAAGCCACCTTGAGTTTGGTCATGATTTATTCCTCGCGTGTCCTTGGGATTCGGCGCAAAGCTCGCGTGTGCGGGAGCACGCTTTGCGCGATATATCAAACGAACGGCACAGGAATATGGGAATCTGCGGGGTACATCCGATTCAGCATGGCTGGAGTCTCATTACACATCTTGAGACAACTTCATTTTGCGCAGTCAATAAATCATTCTTTATTGAAGACCACACGGCCCTTGTTGTTGTAAGGCAAGGTCTGATGCTCAGCCATATAACATCTATACACCTAATGATGAGCAATTGATATAGACCAAAAAGGTCTGCAACTTTAAGTAAAGTGGCTATACCTTTGAACAAATAGATACGTTTTGATTTGATATAAACAAAGAGGGAGAGCCTTTGGCTCTCCCTCTTTGTTTACCTCCGTTACTGTACTTGTGAAATCAAGTCTTCATAACTTCAGAATATCGCTAAATTGCTGCTCTGAGTGACGAAGATATTCTCGCCAAGCAATCTCATTACGATCAGGCAAAATTCTTCGCCGCAAAATCCCAGTTCACCAGATTGGCGAGGAAGGTTTCAACGTATTTGGGGCGCGCGTTGCGATAGTCGATGTAGTAAGCGTGCTCCCATACATCGACGGTCAACACCGGCTTGCCTTCGCCGCTCTTCAGTGGCGTGCCTGCCGCACCAAGATTAACGATATCGAGCGAACCGTCAGCTTTCTTCACCAACCAGGTCCAGCCGGAACCGAAGTTGCCCACGGCGGAAGTCTGAAAGGCTTTCTTGAATTCGTCGAGCGAACCCCACTTCTTGTTGATCGCAGCAGCCAGTGCGCCGGTCGGTTCACCGCCGCCCTGCGGCTTCATGCAACTCCAGAAGAAAGTGTGGTTGGCAACCTGGGCTGCATTGTTGTAGATACCGCCGGAAGCTTTCTTGATGATGTCTTCCAGTTTTGCGTTCTCGAATTCCGTACCCTTGATCAGGTTGTTCAGGTTGGTCACATAAGCCTGATGGTGTTTGGCATAGTGGTAATCGAACGTCTCGGCAGACATATAGGGTGCGAGTGCTTCTCTGGGATAAGGCAGCGGGGGCAATTGGTGTTCCATGGCAGTCTCCTGATTATTATTGGTAAAAGGGAAATGGCAGAACCATTAGGCGCATAATATACCATACCTTTACGCTTGGGTATTATATAGCCTTACATGCTACATGGAACTGAAGTCATTTCCAGGCTTTTTGCAGGGTACATCTGCGCACCAGAGGCGTTTGTGCGCAAACGCACCCAGCGTATTGCCTACAAATATCAGGGCTTTCAACCGTATTAAAACCGGGTCGAAGGCCGGATGTCTTACAATCTCATCCTATGAACGACACTCACAAACAAACCGGCGCCGCCAAAACCGCGCGCAATCCCATCAAGATCGTGCCCCTGCAGGAACGCTTGCGCAAACCGCAATGGATACGCGTTAAATCCGGCAGCGGTGCGGCCTACAACGAAGTAAAGCGCATGCTGCGCGAGCAGCATCTGCACACGGTGTGCGAAGAAGCCTCCTGCCCCAACATCGGCGAATGCTTCGGCAAGGGCACGGCCAGCTTCATGATTCTGGGCGACGTGTGCACGCGCCGTTGCCCGTTCTGCGACGTAGCGCACGGCAAGCCGTTACCGCCCGATCCCGAAGAGCCGCAGAATCTGGCGCGCTCCATCGGTATCCTTAAACTCAAATATGTCGTGATCACCAGCGTGGACCGCGACGATTTACGCGATGGCGGTGCACAACATTTTTCCGATTGTCTCAGGGCCATCCGCGCCGCTTCGCCCGCAACCAAGCTGGAAACGCTGGTGCCGGATTTCCGCGGCCGCCTCGACATCGCACTGGATGCCATGGCCAGCAGCCTGCCCGATGTGCTCAACCACAACCTGGAAACCGTACCGCGCCTTTATCCGCTGGCGCGACCCGGCGCCGATTACGCGCATTCGCTCAAACTGCTCAAGGAATTCAAGGCGCGCTTCCCGCAAGTGACCACCAAATCCGGCCTGATGCTGGGCCTGGGTGAAACCGACGAGGAAGTACTGCAAGTGATGCGCGACCTGCGCGCCCACGACGTCGAAATGCTCACGCTGGGCCAATACCTGCAACCTTCCGACGGCCACCTGCCGGTGCTGCGCTATGTCACGCCGGAGGCCTTCAAGGCATTCGAAGATGCCGCAAAAGAAATGGGCTTCTCGCATGCCGCCTGCGCACCGATGGTTCGTTCCAGCTATTTCGCGGATGAGCAGGCGGAACAGGCTGGAATCGCCTGACTCATAAATTGATATGAGCCGCGATATCAGGGAGGCAGCACCCAAGGAAATATGCGCGACGCAGGATGAAATCCTGTCACGCAGAACTGTTCTGCGCAGCGCGCTGCTGGCGGGCTGTTGTCTGTTTGTACCCATCACACTATTGGGCGCTTGCTCCAAAGGAACAGAATCAGCAGTACCGACCTTGCCGGAAAAACTGTCAAAGACAGAAGTGAAGTATCAGGCTCAGCCGAAAGGCGAGCAGCAATGCAGCAACTGCATGAACTTCAACTCTTCAAAGAAAACTTGCAATCGCGTCGAGGGGCCAGTCATTCCCGAGGGGTGGTGTGTTCTGTGGGCCAGGAATGCCTGAGTCTCGAAAACAGGCGTTTACGCCACGCCTCGCTTATCCCGCAAGCTGGGGCTCGCTGAAGAAGCGGTAGTTGTTTTTGCCGCATTCTTTCGCCTTGTACATGGCTGAATCGGCATTATTTATAAGCCGTTCCATAGCATCACCATCGTGCGGAAAGATCGCGATACCCACACTACCGGAAAGCAAGATATCGCAACCGTCGACATGAATACTCTGCGCCATGGCATCCAGAATTTTTTGCGCAACGACCTTTGCGTGCTCTGCGGCATCAGCGCCGGATAATACAAACACAAACTCATCCCCGCCAATCCGGGCGACAGTATCTTCAACCCGCACGCAATTCAAAAGTCGCCCGCCCATCGTTTTCAGTACTTGGTCACCGGCCTGATGCCCCATGGAATCGTTGACCGCCTTGAAATCGTCCAGATCGCAAAAAAGGACTGCGACCTGGGTCCGATTGCGCTGAGCCTGGCTCAGGACCTGCCCGATCCGGTCGCCGAGCAACACGCGATTCGGCAGGTTGGTGAGAGGATCGTGCAAAGCGGAATGCGCCAACTGGCTTTGTTCCTGTTTCAACGCGGCCAGTTTTCGTTCATTGTCCAGGACCAGCGAAAGCGCATTGGCAAAACTGATCACCAACTGTTCGTCTTCTTCGCTGAAAGCATTCCCGTCTCGCTTGTCACAAAGGTAAATCCTGCCATACATCCTCTCCGGCTTCGAGATCGGGATGGCCAACAGCGACGTCATCGATGGGTGGTTTGCGGGAAATCCGGCTCCTCTCGGGTCATCCGCAATGTTGTCCAGCCGCAAGACAACGTTTTCACGGACGACCTTGCCAAGCAAGCCGCTTCCTCTGGGGCGATGAATGACTTGCTGCGCTTCTTCCGCATTGATTCCCGCATAGACAAACTGGGAGAGATCACCAGATTCGTCGAGCAGGCTGATCGTGCCGTATTGCACCTGAACCAGCTCCATCAGCGCATCAATACTGGCCTGCAGGAGATATTGCCCGGAAACCGATTTTGCCAGGGTAGCAAGCAAGTCCCGTGTTGCCCCCAGAAGTTTCGTCCGATTGTCCAATTTTTCCATGGTGGAATGACCTTCAAGCTGATCCATGATTTGCGGCAGACCGTCGCCCATCTCGCCCTGCCTCTGTAGAAAGCCCGGATTAATTCTCTCTTGAATTTGACGAAACCTCAGCATGCGCAATCCTCCCGACCAATACTCTCGTAACTATTTCGTGAACAGCTCAAATCCAGCCGCTGCCAGCCTTCCCGCTAGAGGAGGTCAAGTTGCCGGTTGGAGATCAAGCCGGTTTTCGCGAACATCCGGCCGGATATCCAGGACAGGTTTCGGCGTGTTTGCTGGCAGCGCTCTCGAACGAAACCAGCACTGCAGGATTGGTTTGAAAACTGGTTGAACCCTTGTTCTGTTGCATGATGGCGAGCTCGATTTGCCTGCTGACACACCAGGTGACGTAGGTGGTAAAACAGAACCCGCCCTCCGGTTCGAATTTCTCCAGTGCATGAATAAGCCCCTGGTTACCCGCACGAACCAACTCGACTAATTCCAGTCCGCGATTAATGTAGCGCCTGGCAATGCTGACTACCATGCGCAGATTCTGGACGATCATATTGCGTTTGGTATCTTGATCAACTTCGTCAATCAGGTTGGTAAGCGCGTGATGTTGTTCGGCATTCAACAACGGCGCCCCTGTTCCGGAAAGATAGCGGGCACGCCGCATCACGAACGTCCCTGCGGAAGAATGAAAATGCATATCGGCGCCGGCAGCGGACTTTGCTTCAACTCCGCAATCCCCCGAAAAATTAACGCCATTTGCATATTCATTCATCGTCGCCTCCCCTTTTCGTTGATCGAGTTTCGGGAAACCATTCTGCCGATATGCATGCTTTTGACAAATCAGTGGTTTACTTGATAAGCGCTAGGAAATCATTGGAATTTTCCATCGGTGTTTGTCCTATGCCACTGATAAGCCAAAGTCTGTAAACTCGCGCAAGTCGCTGATACGAACTCATTTGTTGTTATTAACAACGAGACCTGAATTTAATGACCCCTACGCAAACGACGCCGGAAGGCAATACTGCCAAACCCGTTCAGTTGACTCAAGACTGGATTCGTCGCTGGGAGCCGCTCGTCATATTTTTTCTATTTATTCTTGCAGTGATTCTGATCGGCGAGTTTCTTTTCCATCGCTACAAGGAGCAATTGACCCGGGATGCCCAGGACGCACTCGGCAGCATTTCGAAGCTGAAGACCGCACAAATCACCAGCTGGATGGCGGAACGCAGGAGCGTTGCGCAAAGTTTTCAGCACGACCCGCTGTTTCTGGACGGATTGGAACGCTGGTCCCGGCAGGGCTATCCCTATGGCGTTTCCAGACCAATGCTGGCCAAGCGATTGGAACTGCTGCAAGAATCGCAGGCACCTTTTGGCTGCACCGCCATCGCCCTGATCGATGAGCAGGGCAGATTGCGCCTCTCCACAGCAAAAATAGCAACCTCCGAGCCTGACAAAGCCCTGTTGCTGCAGAGCATGCACACAGGACAACTGATCTTTTCCGACATCCACAAGGAGAAACACGGCAACGTGGAAGAAGTGGAGATCAACTTTGCCACGCCTCTATATTCAGGCAACAACGCCAAGGGCCATCCCCTTGGCGCGATCCTGTTCTTCTTCGACCCCCAGCGTTCGCTGTTCCCGCTCATCCAGCAATGGCCATCTGCCAGCCAGAGCGCGGAAAGTCTGCTGATTCGACGCGAAGGCAACGAGGTTGTTTACCTGAATAACCTGCGTCATGCCAATAACCAGCCACTTTCGTTTCGCCTGCCGCTAAGCAAGAACAATTTGCCCGCAGCAATGGCTGCGTTGGGACAAGAAGGTATGGTGGAAGGACTAGATTACCGCGGAGTGCCTGTGGTCGGCGTCATCAACAATGTTCCCGGCACCTCATGGAAGCTGATCAGCAAGATAGACCAGGTGGAAATTTATGCATCCATCAACCGCCTGGCGGACTGGCTGGGCGTGCTGATGCTGGGACTCATCGCTGTGGGTGGCGGACTCACCGTATCCTGGCAAAAGAAACAATTTCAGCACATTCGTGCGCTGGAACTGCAGCACAGGCAGGAACTTGAAAACCGTGCTCTTGCCCTGCAACTGAATTACCTCTCCAAATATGCCAACGATGTGATCATGCTGGTGGACGACAGCGGCAAGATCGTCGACTTCAATGACCGTGCACTCGACATATACGGCTACTCGGTCGAAGAACTCTCGCACATGAGCATATTCGAGTTGCGCAAGGCAGAATTTTCATCCCAGGTGTTCGCCGCATTCAGGACAGTTCAGAAGTCGGGCTCATTTCGTTTTGATTCCATACACACGCGCAAGAATGGCGACAACTTCCCGGTCGAGCTGAGCATACGCGCGCTGGAAATCCACGGCAGGAAGTTCCAGCAGTCCATCATCCGCGACATCACTGAACGAAAAAAGGCGGAAGCGGAACTTACCCGGCAAAATAATTTCATCCGCCAGGTGATCGACAGTGATTCCAACCTGATTTTTGTCAAAGATGCCGACGGCAAGTTTCTGCTGGCCAACGAAGCAATGGCCAGCAGCTACGGTCTGACCACCGAGAGCATCATAGGAAAATACAATTGGGAGTTAGCCAACGATCAGGAACTGGTCGCGAAATTAGACCGCGACAACCACAATGTTGTCGAAACGCATCAAACGCACGAAACGATTTATACCGCAATCCTCAACGATGGCCGGACGCACACTCTGCACACCATCAAGAAGCCCCTGATACAGGAAGATGGCTCCGTCAACACACTCACCATTGCGATGGACATTACCGAACTCACGGATGCGGAAATCAAGCTACGCAGACTCAACCGTGCACTTAAACTGCTGGGCGAATGCAATGCCGCTGTGGTGCATATTGATGACGAAAAACGCTTGCTCGAAGAAATCTGCAAGTTGGCAGTCGAGACCGGTGGCTACCGTATGGCGTGGGTTGGGCTTGCCGAACAGGACGCGGATAAGCATGTACTCCCCGCAGCAAGATATGGACACGACGATGGCTATCTGGATCACATAGTCATCAGCTGGGCGGATGTTGAACGCGGGCGAGGCCCCACCGGCACGGCAATCCGGACGGGCGAAACGCAGGTCAATCTCAATTTCCGCACCAATGCCCAGATGGCACCCTGGCGCGATGCGGCATTGGCGCGCGGCTTCCTGTCGAGCATCTCGCTGCCGCTCAAGAGCGATGGACAAAGCATCGGCGCACTCACTATTTATGCTGCGGAAGCCAATGCGTTCAACCCCGAAGAAGTCAGGTTGCTGGAAGAGCTTGCGGACAACATCGCATTCGGGATAAACGCACTACGCGCCTTTGCCTGGCGCACCGCTGCTGTTGAGAAACTGCGGCGAAGCGAGGAGCTGTTCCGTTTCCTGACGGAAAATACCAGTGATGTCGTTTTCCTGACATCCATGCCGAGCATGCGGTTTGAATATGTCAGTCCCGCAGCAACTCGTTTGCTCGGTTACACACCGGAAGAGTTCTACGCTTCCTCGTCGCTGATACTCAGCCTGATCCATCCCGATAGCAAAGCCTACGTCGAGCAGCAATGGGAAAATTTCCTGTCCGGTGTGGTTAATCCATACATCGAATTTTGCATCAGCCACAAATCAGGCGGAATAAGGTGGTTAAGCCAGCGAAATACGCCGATATGGAGCCCGCAAGGCGAGGGAAAGCTGATTGCGCTGCAGGGCGTGATCAGCGACATCACCGAACGCAAGCTGGCGGAAACACAACTCGAAAATGAGAGCATCCGCTTACGCACTCTGGTGCAGACCATTCCGGATCTGATCTGGCTCAAGGATCCGGAGGGTATTTATCTCAGTTGCAATCCCCAGTTCGAGCGGTTCTTCGGGGCAAAGGAAGCGGATATCGTCGGCAAAACGGACTACGACTTCGTCAATACAGGAATCGCCGATTTCTTTCGCCAGAAAGACCGCGAAGCCATGATTGCCGACAAACCCAAGGTCAACGAGGAATGGGTCTCTTATCCCAGTAGCGGCCAACGTGCCCTGCTGGAAACCATCAAGGTTCCCATGCACGACGAATCCGGCAATCTGATCGGGGTGATGGGTATTTCCCGCGACATCACCGAGCGCAGGAAAGCCGAAGAAAGGGAAGTGCGCCTGCGCCATATCCTGGACAACACACTGGATATGATCTTTATTTTCGATCCCGAATCATTGTGCTTCGTGTATATAAACAAGGGGGCGATCGACAGTATCGGCTATAGCTCCAATGAATGGCTGCAGATGACCCCGCCTGACATCTATCCACAGATGTCGGAGGCGGAATTCCGTACGCTCATCGCTCCGCTTATGGCCGACCACGACAAGCTTCTCCGCTTCGAAACCATGCACAGGAACAAGAGCGGATCGTCCATCCCGGTTGAAGTGCATTTGCAATTGGTGCAGGAGCGCGACGGTGACGGACTGTTCGTGGCTATCGTGCGTGACATTACAGAACGCAAACGTGCGGAAGCAGAATTGCAAAGGCAAAAGAATTTCATGCGCCAGGTCATCGATACCGATCCGAACCGGATCATGGTAAAAGACACCTGCGGCACCATTCTTCTGGCAAACCAGGCTGCGGCGACCGCCTTTGGCATGCAACCAAGTGAGGTAGTCGGCAGGAATCTTGCCGACATTATTCATTCCCGGAAAATGCTTGAAGAGTACCTTGAAGTAGATCGCAGGGTGATTGAGGAAGGCATCGAAGTCAGCCAGGTCGTGACCATCACTCTGCCTAACGGCAAGAACGGGTGGTTGCTTACTGTCGAAAAGCAACTCACGATGCCGAACGGCAGTTTAAGCGTACTGAGCATCTCGGTGGACATCACCCAGCAGAAACTCTCTGAAAGCCAGCTCGCCGAATCGTACAAGGAACTGCAGCAGCTTTCCCTGTATCTGGAAAATGCCAGAGCTGACGAGCGCGCCAAGATCGCGCTCAATCTGCATGATGAAATGGGCTCTACACTGGCCGCAATGAAAATGCGGCTGGCGTGGCTCGCCTCGAAATTGCCTGCAGAATTGCCGCAACTCGTCGAGGAAGTTCGGCAAATAACCGGACTGGTGGCCGGCGGTATCCACACCATGCATCGGATTGTCACCCAATTGAGGCCAAACCTGCTGGGCGACGTTGGACTGACTGCGGCAATTTCAGATTATGTGAAAAAATTCCGGGAATTTACCCATATCGAATGCATACTTGAATTAACCGAAGAAGAATTGGGATTAAACGCGGATCAGTCCCTCACGATTTTCCGCATCCTGCAGGAGTCACTGAACAATGTGGCCAAACATGCGCAGGCCAGCAGGATCGATATTATTTTATCTTTACGGGACGAAACATTGACGATGCTGATCAAGGATAACGGTAGCGGGTTTGATCCATACAAGCGCAAGGCAAGGTCCTTTGGCTTGCTCGGCATCAGGGAGCGCGCCCTCATGGTTGGAGGGAAAGCCCGCATCAGCAGCAAGCCCGGCAAGGGAACCCGGGTGTCGGTGAGCATCCCCATCCAGCCGGGAGTTATGTATGACTCCGACACCATTTCAGAAACCGCTATTCCATTTCTAGGAGCTGAACCATGATCCGGGTACTTATCGTTGACGACCATGCCATCGTGCGCCAGGGACTGCGGAGAATACTGGAAGAGGCAAAAGGAATGAAAGTTGCCGGCGAAGCCGCGAACGGTATCGAAGCGCTGAAAATGCTGCGCACGGAGAAATTCGACGTCATTCTTCTCGACATTTCGATGCCCGAAAAAAACGGCATCGATACCCTGAAGCTGATCATGGACAGGAACCGGGATGCCAAGGTGCTGATGCTGAGCATGTATCCAGAAGACCAGTACGCCGTACGCCTGATGAAGGCCGGCGCTTCCGGCTACCTGACGAAGGAAACAGCACCTGAACAACTGGTCGAGGCGATCCGTGCCGTGATTGAAGGCAAGAAGCACATCAACTCCACCCTTGCCGAATTGCTGCTTGATGAATGCGGGCTCGATTCAGGCAAACCGCCGCACAAGAACCTGAGCGACCGGGAATACCAGGTCTTAAGGATGATCGGTTCAGGCAAACAGGTATCCGAAATTGCCGAGACGCTTTCGCTAAGTGTAAAAACCATCAGCACTTACCGCGCCCATATCCTTGAAAAAATGAAATTGAAAAACAACGCCGAACTTACCTATTACGTCATGCAAAATGGCCTGAAGGAGGAATGAGCCTGTTCAGTTGCGTTCATTCATCCTGAAAACCTTTCCCCGAGCCCACCCTGCTTTATCGGCATTCCTGCCCGGTAATCATCATTTGAAATAAGCTTTGGAAATGTATTGCGTCAGCATCCGCTCGGTATTGAAGAATGAAGCATTGAGCGCGATCGAATGGCGCATCACTTCGGCGTAGCGATCCCCTTCGTTGCAGAACATGGGCAGGATGACCATTTCCAGTTTGTTATAGAGTGCTTCTGCGTCTTCCGGCCGGGTATCGTGATTTTCCAGATCGACTTTGCTGTCCCCGCCTATCGCCCATCCGGTCACACCTTCGATACAGCCTTCCACCCACCAGCCATCCAGGATACTGAACGAGGGTACGCCGTTGATGGCAGCTTTCATGCCGCTGGTGCCGGAAGCTTCAAGCGGGGGCATGGGCGTGTTGAGCCAGAGATCCACGCCAGCAGTCATCAGTTTCGCCATGTCTATACCGTAATCCTCCAGATAGACCAGTTTGATTTTTCCCTGGAGCACCTTGGTCACTTCATGGATGCGGCGGATAACTTCCTTGCCTTCGTTGTCGTGCGGGTGTGCCTTGCCTGCATAGATGATCTGGAAAGTCCCCGCATTCCTGGCGATTTCCATTAGCCTGCCCGTGTCCCAGAACAGCAGTTCGGCACGTTTGTAGACTGCTGCGCGGCGCGCGAAGCCCAAGGTAAAAACGTGCGGTTCAAGCGCGCTGCCGGTTCGCTTATTCACCATCCCGAGCAGCGATTCTTTTGCACTGTGGTGCGCCCTCCATATCTCGCGCTTGGGAATGTTGAGCGCATAACGCAGGCTGGCGTTGTCTTCGCGCCAGCCTGGAATATGCTCGTCGAATACCCGGGTCATGGCGGGCGAAACCCAAGTTGCTGCATGCACGCCATTCGTTATGGAATGAATGTTGTACTTGGAAAACATCTGTTGCGTCACCTTGCTATGACTTTTCGCCACGCCGTTGACGTAGTGGCTGTTCTCGAGCGCGAGAAAAGTCATGTTCAATTCGCCATCGGGACAAAATGCCTGCTCCAGTTCGGAAAATGCCCCGTGGTATCCGGTAATAACATGATGTACCAGTTCCAGCGGAAACTTGTCGTGTCCTGCCGGAACAGAAGTATGGGTGGTGAATATGCATTTGGCTTTGACGATCTGCTGCAATTCAGGCCTGACTTTGTGCTGAATCTCCTCGTAGGCCACATCCCAGGCCTGTTTGGAAAGTTCGTAAGCTAATTCCAGCGTTAACAGCGCCGCATGCCCTTCGTTCATGTGGAAGCGCTTGACCTCGGCGTAACCCAGGGCGCGCAGTATCCTGACGCCGCCTATCCCCAGTACCACTTCCTGACAGATCCGGTAGTGCTGGTCGCCGCCATAGAGATGGTCGGTAATAGCGCGATCCTGCGCTGCATTTTCTTCAATGTCCGTATCCAGAAAATAGACCGGCACGATGAAGCCGCCGACGCCCTTGACCTCGTACTTCCACGCGCGTACCTGAACCTGTCGACCTTCGATTTCAATTGAAATGCGCGGCTGCATTTCATGCAGCAACTCGGCTACCGGCCAAATGACGTCCTCTTCGCTTTGCCGGCCTGATGCATCCAGTTTCTGGCGAAAATAGCCTTTACGGTGGAGCAGTGTCACCACAATCATGGGAATACCCATATCTGCAGCCGAAAGTACCGTGTCCCCGGCAAGGATGCCCAGGCCGCCAGCATAAGTCGGCATGGCCTCAGTGAGGCCTATCTCCATCGTGAAGTAAGCGATGTAATCTTTGCCAACCATATCAGGCAACCTTATGGGAACGCGCGCGGGTTACTTTGCCAACAATCGTGTGGCAATCTGGGCAACGTGCTTGCCCTGGAAGCGAGCGATGTCCAGCTCATTCTCGCTCGGCATCCTTTTGCCATCTCCACCCGCCAGCGTCGAGGCACCATACGGCGACCCCCCGCTGATTTCGCTCATGACCGTGAGCCCCTTGCAGGAATACGGTACGCCGACTATTACCATGCCGTGATGCAGCAAGGTTGTGTGGAAGGAAGTGATGGTCGTTTCCTGGCCTCCGTGCTGGGTACCTGTACTGGTGAATACGCTGGCCGGCTTGCCGATCAGCGAACCATCCATCCACAATTTCCCGGTCTGATCCAGAAAATTGCGCATCTGCGCAGCCATGTTGCCAAAGCGTGTGGGGGTACCGAAGATGATCGCGTCGTAATTGGCCAATTCTTCGGTAGTGGCAATGGGCGCTTTCTGGTCCAGCTTCACGCCCATGGAGAGCAGACGTTCTTCAGGCAGTATCTCCGGCACGCGTTTGATCGTTGCCTCCGCACCTTCCGCCATGCGCACGCCTTCGGCAACTGCCTCAGCCATTCTTTCGATATGCCCATACATGCTGTAATACAAAACGAGTACTTTTGTCATGATCAGCCTCCTGTTATCCGGATTAACTGTGATGAAAAAACACCGCCTCAACTACGATTTCATGGCATTGCTGTGACTGACCTGCTGTGACGACTGCCTCTTGTTTCGATTTGCAGTTTGCTCTGGCGACTGCAGGTGACGGTGACATGATGATACTTAATTAGTCGAGGGTAATAGTATTCTATAAGCACGTTCTGTTAAACAAAAAAAGGGCGGCCAGCAGCCGCCCTTCTTTAAAATACAGTCTTTCCCTACCGGTGGTCTTTTACCGTCGGATCGTTATAGTGCTGATAACTCAGCTCCAGCGCCTTTACTTCCACTTCAGTATTGATAGTGAGCGATTTGCCGCCAATCTCCATCACCAGAGTCAGCGGAACACGATCACCCGGCTTCAATGCCTGCTGCAAACCAACCAGAGTCATATAAACGCCATGTGTCCCGAACAGAGTTGTGCTGTGTGACGGAAGATTCATGCTATCCACGGTTTCCGTCTGCAACTTGCCATGATGCATCACCACGTCCTGCATTTCGACCGATTTGGCAACCGGGCTACTCACCGACCGCAAGCGCGCTGCCTTGGTCACGCTGAGGTTAAGCATGATGGTGGCGGATTGCTGGCCCGGTACGCTTTCGCGCATCCAGACCTTGTCCACCATCACATCGTTTGCTCCGGCCCATGCATTACCGGCCAGCAACAAACTCACACAGAATAGTTTGCGCCACATAGCAACCTCCTGATCAATGTTGGTGTTCGTGCTGCATTTGCATTGCTGCTTCGGGTTGGGATGCAGGGTGCATTTGCATGTGCATTTGCCCGGACTCGCCGGTTGTTTGCAGAGGCTTGATCGACGCCAATATCCTGATAACCGATGTTGTGCCGTCGGCAAATTTCACTGTAACCGCGAACGGAAGTTTGCGGCCCGCCTTGAGCGGGTTCTTCAATCCGATCAGCATCAGGTGGTTGCCGTCGGCGCCCAGTGTTACCGGTTTCTTCGCCGGCAAAGGCAGGGATTCAATCGCGCGCATCATCATCATGTCACCTTCCATGACCATGGTGTGAATCTCTCCACGCTGCGCCGATCCGCTCGCCACACCGATCAGGGTTGCGTCTTTTTTGCTGGTTAGGGTCAATTGCACCGAAGCGCTGTCCTGTCCCGGCGCAGTGGCTCGAGCCCATGCATTGGTTACTTTCACATCATCCGCATAAGCTGGTGCCATCGCCATCATTGCCAACAGACCAACGCACAAAATTCTCATCATCTTTGCTCTCCGTCTTGATATTAATAAACGTCACATTTTTGTGTAGCGCATCATTTTAGCCTTATTCTGAAAATCAGTAAGCGACGTTTGCCTTCCAACACCGATTTCGCCCAGTTTCCTTGTCGTATATTTCCTGCCAAGCTGTTGAATCGGATATTCAACTTGCCAAGCAACCAGACATAAAAAAACTGCCGTACAGAACTCGGCAGTTGTTTAAGTCGGCCAACAATAAATCACAATTTCACCGTCAAACCGGTATTGATGAACCGGCCCATGCCGTGAACGGGTACTCCACAGCCAACTCCCCGAGTACTCATGATCGCGCCTGAGCTGAGTCACTGCCCTTCAGGATTCGTGTGAAAAAAAGTCGCCACCTCTTTTAAAAGGTGGCGCCTCGCTTTCAGCCTGAAACGATAATCAGAAATCGACGTTGGCTTTTATCCACACATTGCGTCCCAATTCATTGACGCGCGTAGTTTGCGTAAATCCGCTCACCATGGCTCCGGCACGGCTGATGTGTTCTGCATAGGTCTTGTTGAACAGGTTATCCACACCGGCGCTTATTAACGCAGTTTTGCTGACATGCCAGCCGCCGTTGACTGAAAACACGCTGAACCCGCCCGTTGCAGCAATGTCTTGTCCCGCGATATTGCCCTGATTAACGGCAACGCGTTTCTGCGCCGCTACGCCGCGCCACAACGCACCGTACGACCACACCTTGTTGTCGTAATTCAAACCGAGTCTTGCCTCCAGCGGAGGGATCTGACCCAGTGCCGTGCCATCGGTGTCGTTGTTGCCATGCACGTAAGTCAGGCTGCCATCCAGTTTCCAGTCATCCGCCAGTTGGTAACCCAAACCGGTTTCAGCACCGTAAGTCGTGGCATCGACATTGCGTGCAATCGTCACTAATGACATGCCTTTGGCGACATTGGACTGAATCAGGATGAAATCCTTGATCTTGTTGTAGAACGCCGAGACTGAGCCCGTCAACGCGCCTTCGTGGTAATTCAGCCCTGCGTCCAGTTGTATGGTCTTTTCCGGATTGGTGTTGAACGAACTGGCGGTAGCTTGGCTTTCCTTGTTGAACAGTTCCCAATAGTCAGGCGCGCGCGTGGTATGACCGAGGCCGATGAACGTGGTCGATGCTGCGGAGACATCCTGCTCGTAGCGTGCGAACCCGCTGGGCAACGTCTCCTTGCGCGTTTGATTGGCGGTCGGATTGGCCACACTGCCCATGCCGCGCGAAATCGTCGAACGATAATCGGTTGCCTGCCAGCTATCAGCTCGCAAGCCACCGATCACACGGCTCGAATCAGCCAGGTTGTGATGCAATTCGCCAAACAAGCCGACATTGTTGAACGAAGCATCCTCGACGCGAGGCTGCAACGTATAGTCGCCCATATACCCCGGAGCAGCGCCCATGCGCCCGGTATGCACATTATGTTGCTCATCCAGACCCAGTTTGAATTGGGTTGCCTCGGCCAGATTCAGCGTCCCGACCAGCCGACCGCCTGTCGTTTTGCGATCCGGATTCATCGCCGCCATCATGCTTGCGGGATTCCCGCCGTCACGCATGCTGTAGCTATCCATAACGTGATCGACATAGTTGTAGTACACCTGCGCTTCGACGCCGTCCAGTAAACCGCCCATGTGCTGTCTATCCAGCTTCAGCCCGATGTTGTCGCGAGCAAATTTCGATCCATCCACACCGCGGTCCGCATAGGCCGCTTTGCCGTCGCTCTTGGCAACCGTCAGTTCCAACCGGGTATTGTCATCCGGAGTCCAGCCCAATGCTGCATTGGCACTCCAACGGGTATAGGTGGAATGCACCGCATTGCCGCTGCCGTCCTTGTAGTCGTCTGCGTGCGAACGTGTTGCACCCGCACGCAGGTAATAGTTCGTGCTGCCGGTTTTTGCATCCAGCAGCTCGTCATTGCGGCCGAAGCTACCCAGCATCAACGCCCCTTGCCCTTTCGTTCCAACCTGTTCGGATCGATTGAGCGTGCGTTCGAACAACACCGTACCCGCCGAATTGCCCGGCCCGTACAGCACGGTCTGCGGGCCTTTCAGCAATGTAATGCGATCGTAGGAAGCCGGAAAAACATATGCCGTTGGAGGATCCATGCGCCCTCCGCAACCGCCGAGAATCTGTTCACCATCCAGCAGGATGTTCAAGCGTGAGCCCGCCATGCCTCGAAACACCGGATCACCGTCCGTTCCGCCTTTGCGGATCACCGAGAAGCCGGGAATCGTCTTAAGATAATCTGCGCCATCGTGGGCAGGAACCGGCTGGCGCGGTTTCTTGGGATTGGTTCTAACAATCAGCGGCTCGGTAGTTTGCGGAGCAGTCACCACTACCTCGTCCAAAATCGCCGTTTCAGCTGCTTGCGCCATGCCGCTCAGCGCCAGTGCCACCATGACTACACTCACTTTCAGCTTGGAATACATTACAAAATCCCCCTGGATTGACCTGTAAAAAACTGGCGCAGATTGTAGGGATTTTTCTTGCGACACCCCTGCGACATATTGCCGCACCCCTTGCACAGAGGGACTCCGGTAGAATCCTCACTCATGAATTCCTCCCTGCTCGCCACCCAGACGGGTCATTCGCACCTGCGCAGATTGTTCCTGCTGCGCTGCGGAACTATCCTTGCCCAGTTCGCGACCCTGATCCTGGTTCACCGTTTCCTGAGTCCCGATTTCGCATGGATGCCGATGCTGGGAGCGGTGAGTTTTCTGGTGCTGGTGAATTTGCTGACCTGGTGGAGGCTCTCGCTCGATTTCCCGGTGGGCAGCCTGGAATTGTTTCTGCAACTGAGCATGGATGTACTACAACTGACCGTGCTGCTCTATTACGGCGGCGGTTCGACCAATCCTTTCGTTTCACTCTACCTGTTGCCGCTGGTCATCGCGGCAGCGACGCTACCGCGGCGCATGACCTGGGGCATGGCGGCGCTGACGCTGGCGTGCTACAGCCTGTTGATGGTGTGGTATGTGCCATTGCCCGGAGGAGGACACGCTCAGCATGCCCCCGCCCCCGTGCAGCAAATGGATCATTCGCATCACAATATGGCCGGGATGGATATGTCGACGATGAATATGGCAGCACCATCGGCCGTAGCAGCAGCATCCTCACCGCTGGAAGACGCTTTCAACACGCACGTACTGGGCATGTGGCTGGGCTTTGTCATCAGCGCACTGGTGGTGGCCTATTTCGCCGCGGAAATGTCGCGTGCGGTACGCATCCGCGATGCAAAACTCAATCGTGTGCGCGAGGAAATATTACGCAATGAACGCATCGTGTCGCTGGGCACCCAGGCCGCCGGCGCCGCTCACGAGCTGGGCACGCCACTTGCCACCATGTCGGTCATCATCGGCGAAATGCGCCGCGACTGCAGCGACCCCGAACATCAGGACAACCTGAATATCCTCAACGAACAGGTACGCAACTGCAAACGCATCCTCGATTCGCTGCTCGCACATGCTCAAGAGACCAGCAGCGAATTGTCGCTGGAAGAATTCATTCGAACCGTACTTGACGACTGGCAGTTGCTGCGCCCGACAGTGCATTACCGCTTTCACGTCAATGGCAGCCAGCCCTCGCCGCGTGTTCGCGCCGATCTGGCATTGCGCTCCGCCTTGCTGAACCTGCTGAACAATGCTGCCGACGCGTCTCCGGAAGAGATGGACATTCTGCTGAACTGGGATGAGGCGAACATCACACTGGAGATACACGACCACGGCCCCGGCCTAACCTCCGAAGTTGCCGCGCGCGCCGGTTCGGTATTTTTTTCCACCAAACAGGAAGGCCACGGACTGGGCCTGTTTCTTGCCAACGCCACACTGGAAAGACTGGGCGGCAGCGTACGCCTGTCCAACCGCGAAGGCGGCGGCGCCACCACCGAAGTGATCTTGCCATTGCGGAGCCTTTCAGCATGACCATGGCCGAAAAACCATCCTTGTTGCTGGTGGACGATGATGGAACGTTTCGTACGGTATTGTCGCGCGCCCTGGAAAAACGCGGCTTCGCAGTAACCACTGCCGACAGCGTCGAACAGGCCCTGCCGCTCGCCATCGCAAACCCGCCGGAATACGCCGTGCTGGACTTGAAGATGGACGGCGCTTCCGGGCTGGTGCTAGTACAGAAACTGCACGAACTCGACGGGGCCACGCGCATCGTGATGCTGACCGGTTACGCCAGCATCGCAACAGCGGTGGAAGCGATCAAGCTGGGCGCGACGCAATACCTTTCCAAACCCGCCAATGCCGACGAAATCGTCGCCGCCTTCGGTCACAACGCCAGCACCAATGTCCCGCTTGAAGCGCAACCCGCCACGGTGGAACGGCTGGAGTGGGAACACATCCAGCGCATCCTGCACGAAAACGGCGACAACATTTCCGCCACTGCACGCATCCTCAACATGCATCGCCGCACCCTGCAACGCAAATTATCCAAGCGGCCAGTAGGTCTTTAGCATCCGCCACAACACCCGCTTCAGGTTAGAATAGTCGCGAGCCCATTTCATACCCCACAACATGAACTCGCCAATCAATCTACGCCAGGCTGTCCGCAACCTGAGTTCACTACCCGCTTTACCCATCATTGCGCAGAAGTTGATGGCGCTCAAGCTCGACAGCGAGGAAGGCGAACGGCAGATGATGTTGCTGATCGCGCAAGACCCGATGATCTCGGCCAAAATCATCGGTCTGGCGAACTCTCCTTTGCTCGGTGCCTCGCGTCATATCTCTGCTGTCAAGGATGCAACCATGCTGCTTGGATTGACCCGGGTAAAGTCGGTCGCCACCGGCATCGCGGTCATGTCGCTGGTGAGCAAACCCATCGGTCGTTTCGACCCGCAGGAATTGTGGTTGCACAGCATGGGCGTGGCGTTTGCCATGCTGCCGGTCGTGCGCGCAATGCCCGCCAGGAACCGCCCGCAGGACGACCTGATCTTCCTGACTGGCATGTTGCATGACATCGGTTATCTGGCGCTGGCCCACCTGGACACTCAGCGCAGCGACGATCTGCATACACGATTGGTCATCGAGCCGGACCGGCTCGCCATTGAGGTGGAACGCGAACTACTCGATATAACGCATGATGAACTGGGTGCGGAACTGGCCAAGCACTGGAACCTACCCAGCGAACTCGTCTCGGTAATACGCTATCACCACACACCGGATGCTGCAGAAGCGGCCGAAGGCCAACCGTTGGCGCGCATCATCAATATCACCGAGAAGTTGTTGCCTCAGCTCGGTTTGCGTGAATTCTCCGGGGATTATGTCGCTCCGGAAGAGTGGGCAGCGCTGGGCATAGACCCGAATCAGGCTGCGGAAATCAAGGAACAGGCCGAGGAACAGGCAAACCAAGCGGCACAGTTCTACAACTCCTTCAGCTAACCGGGCTCCAGGCCTGCTTATTGATCGACTCGTTCAATTCGGTGAGCGTGATCAACACTCGCCGCAGTGCCTGGGACAACTCGCTCTTGCGCATATGTTCTGCGGCAATCCAGCTGCCCTCATGTATCTTCGCCAGTACTTCCGTGGCGTGATTGTGAAATTCTACATGCGCGTCATGCAACCGACTGAAAGCGCGAAGTTCGCCAAAGCGCGATGCGCCATCACCGTTTAACCATCTGTCCAGTTTGCAATTCCGATCGACTTCCGCAAGGTCCTCTTTCGACTCAGGCAGTTCGCCGTGTACAAAATCTTTCACACGCCCGAAGAACAATACATGCGATTCGGCGACCTCCACAAAATCTATCCCGATTTCCGTGGGGGCTTGCACCTGGTTGATCCGATTCGGCAACTTGCCGATTTCCTGTCCCAATCTTTCGCTGATGAGTTGCATTGCAGTCTCCTGAAGTGACTCTTTGAGGCCTGCATTTGTATCCTCGACAAGAGGTTAGAACAATATGCCTTACGGACTAGACCGTACCTATACCCCACCGCAAAGTATCTATACCTTCTCTAGTCCACCGCCTGCAAACCCGCGTCCTTGCTATAATTTGCATATTTACCACACCGTACATATCCATGAAGGTCGCACTGATATTCCTGTTTTTGTTGTTCCCGTCGCTGGCTTATTCACAAGAGCAAGTACCCGCTTCTCCCGTTCTGGCAGCCAATTCCTACGCTTTATATGACAACACCAGTGGGCAATTTCTGGTGGAACAGAACGCCAACGCGCATATCCCGCCTGCACACCTGACCAAGCTGATGACAGCTTACGTTGTGTTCAGTGCGATCAAGCAGGGCAAGTTATCCCTCACGCAACACATCATTCCCTCTGCCTATGCCACTCGCATGCAGGAAGAGGAATCCCACATGTACCTGAGCGCGGGCAAGGAAGTCACGGTCGAAGAATTGCTGCGCGGCCTGATTGTGCAATCCGCCAATGATGCGGCACGGGTACTGGCGGAAACACTGGCCAACCACGAGATGGCGCTGGCCGACACCATGAACAACGAAGCACAGCGGATGGGACTGAAGAACACACACTTCGTCAACGCCACCGGAACCCCGGACGCGCAGCACTACAGCAGCGCACATGATCTGGCCCTGATCGCTGCCGCGCTCGTCCGCGATTTCCCTCAGTTTTACTACATCTACTCGCAGAAGGAATATCAATACAACGGCATCAACCAGTTCAACCGCAACCGCCTGTTGTGGCTGGATCCCTTTGTCGACGGCATGGCGACGGGCGTTAACGAATCCGAAGAGTACTACTTGGTCGCCTCCGCCAAGCGCGACGAACACCGCATGACCGCGGTTGTACTCGGCGCCGAAACCGAGAAGCTGCGCAGCAGCGAAAGCCAGCGCCTGCTGAATTATGGTTTCCAGAATTACGAAACCATCAAGCTCTATAACAAGGACCAGGCCGTCACCTACAAACGCATCTGGAAAGGCACCGAGAAGCACCTGAATATCGGTTTCAGCACCGACCGCTACCTCACCATCCCCAAGGGCCAGCGCGATGCGCTCAAGGCCACACTGGAAACCCGCCAGCCGATGCTGGCCCCCATCGCTCGCGGCCAGCAACTCGGCACACTGCATCTGTCGCTGAACGACAAACCCTATCTCGACCTGCCCATAGTCGCACTGGAAGATATACCATTGGCAAACATCTTCTCGCGCGGAGTGGATAACATCCGCTTGCTGTTCCAATAAAGGACAAAACATGACGGTGTATCTCAACGGCAGATTCATGCCGATTGAAGAAGCCAAGGTGCCGGTACTGGACCGCGGCTTCATCTTCGGCGACGGCGTATACGAAGTCATTCCGGTTTATTCACGCCGCGCCTTCCGCATGGCGGAACACCTCAAGCGTCTGCAACACAGTCTGGACGGCATCAAGCTGCCGAACCCGCACAGCGAAGGCGAATGGATTGTCATCCTCAACGAGATTATCAAACGCAACACACCGGAAGACCAATACCTGTACCTGCACATCACGCGCGGCGTCGCCAAGCGCGACCACGCTTTCCCGAAACCGCCGGTGCCGCCGACCGTGTTCGTATTAAGCAACCCGCTCACCACGCCACCAGCTGAACAATTGCAAAACGGCATCAGTTGCATCACTGTCGTAGACAACCGCTGGCTGCGTTGCGACATCAAAGCCATCGCGCTGCTGCCCAACGTGTTGTTGCGTCAGGCTGCCGTCGAAGCGGGCTGTGCCGAAGCCATCCTGATCCGCGGCGATGCCTTTCTCACCGAAGGTTCCTCAAGCAACATCTTCGCGGTGAAAAACGGCACGCTGCTCGCACCGCCCAAAGATAACCTCATGTTGCCCGGCATCACTTACGACGTGATTCTTGAGCTCGCTGCAGCAAACGGCATTCCGTTTGAAGTGCGTCGCGTATCCAAAGCGGAAGTGTTCAGCGCTGACGAATTGCTGCTCTCCTCCAGCACCAAGGAAGTACTTGCCATCACCACGCTCGACGGCAAACCTGTCGGCAACGGCAAACCGGGAGCTATGTTCGCCAGGCTGCATCCGCTCTACCAGACTTTCAAACGCGATGTGATGCGCAAATGATCGACCCCAAAGACTCCCTCATCGAATACCCCTGCGACTTTCCGCTCAAAGTGTTCGGCGAGGCCAATCCGGAATTCGCGCAAGCCATCGCCAATGTGGTGCTGGCTCACGCACCAGACTTCGACAGCGCCACGATCGAAATGCGCAGCAGCAGCACCGCCAAGTACATCAGCCTCACCTGCACCATACGCGCCACCTCGCGCGAACAGCTCGACGATCTGTACCGCGACTTGAGTTCGCACCCGATGGTCAAAATGGTGCTTTAATAAGCGCATGCAACATCCACCGATACACATCAAAGCACTGGGCATGGTCGATTACGAGCCGACCTGGCACGCCATGCAAAAGTTCACCGCCGAGCGCACCGCCGACACCGTGGACGAAATCTGGCTGCTGCAGCACCCGCCCACCTACACGCAAGGCCAGGCGGGCAAACCTGAACACCTGCTGAATCCTACCGCCATCCCGGTCGTGAAGATCGACCGCGGCGGCCAGATCACCTACCACGGCCCCGGCCAGATCGTCGCCTACCTGCTGCTCGACTTGCGCCGCTGGAAAATCAACGTGCGCGAACTGGTGCGCCTGATGGAACAGGCCGTCATCGACCTGCTTGCAGAATATGGCGTAAAGGCAGAAGGCCGCGAAGATGCGCCCGGCGTGTATGTCGGCGATGCCAAGATCGCCGCGCTGGGACTGAAAATAAAAAATGGCTGCAGCTACCACGGCCTGTCGTTCAATGTGGACATGGACTTGTCGCCGTTCGACAACATCAACCCCTGCGGTTACCAAGGACTGCGCGTCACCCAGGCCCTCGAATTTGGCATCACCGTTCCATGGGAAGAACTGCAGGCGCAGCTCACGCAGAATCTGGTGCATGGCCTGCAGCGGCACCTCGACAACAAAACAGCCGCCTGAGCCATTCCAATTCCCCGGCACGAAGGGCTACATGTCCACAGACGGAATTGATCAACACTTGCTGAAGCTCGCAAGGAAACTTCCAAACGGAGGTGCATGTGAGTAAAGCAAACGATAACGAGGATATTTACGCCGGCCTGCTTCACTTGGCTGATTCGGCATTTCCGAAACGATGCGCAGCTTGTGGCCGGGTATATCAGAACGCCGCCGAATTTCTCGCCGCCACACAGCCCGTGCGCGAGAATTCCAGCGGACTGAAACAAAGCCACGATGATGACGGCCAGGCGATTGTGGAATTGTTCCGGAACTGCGTTTGCGGATCGACCCTGCTGGAGAGCTACCGAAATCGCCGCGACCCCAGCGACAAGGGCATCGTGCGCCGCAAGCAATTTCAGGACTTGGTCGAAAAACTGACCGCGACGGGCTGCTCTGAAGAAACAGCGCGCAGCGAACTGCTAAAATTCGTGCGCGGGCAACCAAACGATTTATTAACTCTTGCAAAACACAAAGGCACTCATCTATGAAATGGTTCAGTAACCTGTTCAAGGAAACCACGCGAGAAACCTTCTACCTGCGCTGGCTCGGACTCACCAAGATTCCCCTGTTGTTTTATGTCCGCGCCTCGATCACGGAGATCTCGCCCGAACGAATGGTTGTCAGAATCCCCTTGCGGCGCAGGACTAAAAATCACCTCAACTCCATGTACTTCGGCGCGCTCAGCGCGGGCGCAGACTGCGCAGTTGGCGTCCTCGCCATGTATCTGATCAAGAAACAACCGGAAAACATTGCGCTGGTCTTCAAGGATTTCGAAGCGCAATTCCTCAAGCGCGCTGAAGGCGATGTGGATTTCTGCTGCAGTCAGGGCAAGGAAATTGCGGAACTGGTCGCCCAGGCCGCCGCATCGGGAGAACGAGTCGAAAGGCAGTTCGAAGCTGTTGCGACTGTTCCGTCAATCAGTGACGAACCGGTTGCCAGGTTCAAGCTGACGCTTTCGTTGAAGAAGCGAACTTAACCCGGGCCGGCATTTCTAATGTCTGCGTGAACAACCAGAGCGGGGTGATAACCATGAAAGAATTCATGTTACTTATCTACAACGAGACCGATCATCAGTCGAACTGGACGGAGGAACGCCATCAGCAATTTCTCAAAAGCTGCGAAAGCTACATCGGCAATCTGCAGAAAAGCGGCAAGCTCAGGATCGCACAACCCCTGGTCAGGGAAGGCAGCATCCTTTCGGGCTCGAAAGAAAGATGGCAAGTCGTTCCATTCAATGAAACCGGAGAAGTTCAGGTTGGCTACTACCACATCCTTGCCGGGGATATGGATGAAGCCATGGAAATCGCGAAGGGCAATCCCGAGTTTGAATTCAGCACAACAGCGAGAATTGAAGTACGACCGATCAAGATGAGAGAAGAATCGACGGGATACACATATCCAAAGTAGCACGTAAAATGTCCCCGACCATTATCGGTCAACATTCGATATTCACAGGTAATATCCGCCATGAACCCAGGTAAACGACCGTGCTGACAGTGTTTCGACGATTCTTTGGCGGCAATGCATGGATCGTAAGTGCCGTTGTCATCATTGCCGACGTATTCGTCATCGCGCTGGTCATGATTTCGCTGCATGCCAGCTATCAGCAGTACCTCGAACAGGCGGCAATCACGTCGCGCAACACAAACCGTCTGGTATCGCAAAGCATCGCGGGCGAGATTGATCGCATCGATATGGGCCTGCGCAATGTGCAGGATGAACACGCGCGGCGATCAGGCTCAAGCCGCACTGAACGGCAAGCCCTGACAAATTTCCTGCGGCATCAGCTGGAAATGCTGCCGATGGCTGACAGCATGGGCATCGCCGATGCCCATGGAAATGTGGTCGCGGATTCCAGCGGAAAATTGCAGTCCGCTATATCGATTGCGGATCGCGAATACTTCCAGGCCCTGCGCCGGAACCCCTCCACCGGCTTGGTCATTTCCCAGCCGCTCGTGGGACGGCTTAGCGGCAAATGGATTCTCATTTTTGCCCGTGCGCTCAATCGCGCCGACGGTTCCTTCGACGGCGTCGCTTATGCACCGGTGACAATCGAGTGGTTCAACCAGAAATTCGCCAGACTTGAAGTTGGATCGCGAGGTGCCGTAGTACTGCGAGGCGATGCCAGTCGCGATTTCGATCTGCTGGCACGCTTTCCCCAGGCCGGATTCGTCGGTCAGACCAAAGTGTCACCCCAGTTCACAGCCATGATCACCACCAACCCCCAAGGGGGAACCTACGTAGCCTATGCCGGCGCAGACAACATCAGGCGCACCTTTTCCTATCAGCCCGTCGGCAACTACCCGCTCATTACTTTGGTCGGCCTCGGTACGGACGACATCCTCGCCAATTGGAGGACGGACGTCGTCAAGCTCGGGGCAGCTGCAGCCCTGTTCGTGCTGCTGACTGCATTGGCCGGATGGACAGTACTGCGCGCATGGAATGCGCGCGCCCGGGCCTACCAGACGGTTCGTACCATCAACAATGAACTGGAACTCGATAATGCCGCTCGCAAGAAAGCTGAAGCAGAAATAGCCAGACTCAACATTGAACTTGAGCAAAGGGTCCAGGAGCGTACTGCGCAGCTGGAAGCAGCCAATCAGGAACTTGAAACGTTCGCCTATTCCGTATCTCATGATTTGCGTACACCATTGCGCGCCATAGACGGGTTTTCCAATATCCTGCTCGAAGATTATGCAAACAGGCTGGATGACGAGGGCAAGCGCCTGCTGAACGTCGTGCGCAGCAATACCAACCGAATGGGACAACTCATCGACGATATTCTGCAATTCTCACGCGCCAGTCGAGTTGAGATCGCATACGCTGAGATCGAAATGGATGAACTCGTCAAGGAAGTCATCGCAGAGCTATTGCCCGTTGTCGATGGCAGCAAATTTCAGCTTGACATCGCCCCATTGCCTCCGACAAATGGAGACCGCGCCATGATGCATCAGGTACTTATCAACCTGCTGTCAAATGCCATCAAGTACAGTCGCGACAGGAATCCCGCGATAATCCGGGTGGGATGCTCCATCGAAGGAAATGAGGATATCTATTTCATAAGAGATAATGGCGCGGGATTCGACATGAAGTTCGCTGACAAGCTCTTCGGCGTATTCCAGAGATTACACAACGTGGATGAATTTGAAGGGACAGGTATCGGTCTCGCCATCGTCAAGCGCATCATCAACCGTCACGGTGGACGCGTGTGGGCGGAAGGGAAAATCAACGAGGGTGCGACGATCTATTTTGCACTGCCTGCCAGGAAGGCCGCTTGAGAACCACAATTATCCATGAATCGCAAAAAATATTGGGGTCGGGTTCGGTTTGATTTTTCACTTGCGGTTGTTGCCAAAACCATTGTGATGCTGCCCCCAATTGCTCGCCAATCAGTGACGACCCGGTTGCCAGACTCAAACTGACGCTTTCGTTGAAGAAGCTGGCATGGAATAATTTAATATCGTTTTGGCTTCAGGAAAATAGCGTGACCGAATTTCTATCAGAACTGCTACTTGAACTCGAACAGTTCGGCTTAAGCAACGATGGCGTCATTACTGATCGGCCTCGGCGCATGTTGAACATCACCCGAGACACAGGAAAGTTTCTTTCGGTACTTGTCCGGGCCATGAATGCTCGGCGTGTGCTTGAAATAGGAACCTCTAATGGCTACTCGACTCTCTGGCTTGCCTTGGCAGCAAAGGCAGTCGAAGGGCACGTTACCACCTTTGAACTATCCGATTATAAACTTGCCCTTGCGGCAAAGAACTTCGAACGATCCAGCCTTGCCCCATTCATTACTCAAATTCGCGGTGACGCCGGTGCTCAGCTCAAGTGCAACCCCGAATCAAGCTTCGATTTTATCTTTCTCGATTCCGAGCGCTCTGAGTATTCAGGGTGGTGGCCTGACATCAAGCGAGTGCTTCGTAAAGGCGGTCTTCTAGTTGTAGATAACGCCACATCCCATGCCGCAGAGATGTCGCCCTTCATGGCACTGGTTTCCGCAGATTCGGACTTTGCTACGTGTACCGTGCCTGTCGGGAATGGTGAGTTTCTGGCTACCCGGATTGCTCCTTAAGGATTGGGGAAGTTTGAAGGTCTCGTATGGATAGTGAGGCTTACCAATCCATGAACGGGCAAAAACGGCCATGAGCGGCCGGTCGAGGTTAGCTTTCCACCTGTATGGATTTTACTTATCGCAACAACTAACGTACTCGATACCCGGGGTGGCAACGAAAGCGGGTGGCGACAACCGGTTGCATACTGAGGGTATACTTGCACTTAGCTTCAATCGTTATCCGTGATTTATTCATTCGTCGCACGACTGGAAAGGAGTAATCATGAACACCCCGCAAGCGCAGCCCGCAAAACGCAAGTACGAATTCTCCTGGGATCTACTCGGCAACATTCAGGAAGGCCGCCCCAACCTGGGGCCGATGACCCGCCTCGAAGTCTATCGGCTGATGCAGTTCTGTTTCCGCGACATCATCGAACAGGAATACGGCAGCGCCAAGGCCGACGAGATTTTCTACAACGCTGGCTACACCGCCGGCGGCCACTTCTATGACCACATGGTTGGCCCGACGCCGGACTTGGGCGCCTTCGTCAAGAAGCTACAGGAAGTCTTGCGGGAAATGGGCATCGGCGTTCTGCGCGTTGAGGAGGAGGATCTGGCCCACGGTCGCCTGGTGCTGACCGTTTCCGAGGACCTGGACTGTTCGGGTTTGCCGGAGCTGAGCTACGAGATTTGTACTTATGACGAGGGCTTCATCTCCGCCCTCCTGGAACGCTTCTCCGGCAAGAAGTTCAAGGTAAAAGAGATCGACTGCTGGTGCACTGGCGACCGAACCTGCCGCTTCCTGGCAACGGTGGAGGCGGCTTGATGAATGGGTGAGCTGTCCGAGTACCTGAAGCGCCTCGCCGACGGGCAGATTCCGTCCGAGGCTCCTCCCGAAAGCGAAGTCCGGGAGGAGCTTTCGCAATTGGTTGCCTATCTGGGTGAGATCAGTCATTTCACCCGATCCATGGCCGACGGGGATCTGTCGGCCACGCTTCACCTGCGTGGATCCCTGGCCGGTGCCCTGAAGGGACTGCATGCCAACCTGCGGCACCTCACCTGGCAGACCCAGGAGGTAGCAGCTGGGGATTTCACCCAGCGGGTGGATTTTCTCGGCGAATTCTCCGGGGCTTTTAATCACATGGTGGAAGCGCTCGCCAAGGCGCGGGACGATTTGACGTCCAAGAACACCGAACTGGAAAAAGCCCTGGCCGATTTGAAGGCAACACAGTCGCAACTCCTGCAACAGGAGAAGATGGCCTCCGTGGGCCAGTTAGCCGCGGGAGTCGCCCACGAGATCAACAATCCCATGGGCTTCATCATCAGCAATCTGGGCACCCTGAACAACTACGGCGAGGCCCTGAAGGAGTACCTGCAAGCCACCAACGGCCTGCTGGCAAACTGCGGCGAAGCGGACCGAACAAAAATGGAAGTACTGCAGAAGAAGCTCGACCTTTCCTTCATCATGGAGGACATGCCGTCGCTGATCAAGGAGTCGCGCGACGGCGCCGAGCGCGTGCGGATCATCGTGCAGAGCTTGCGAAACTTCTCCGCCGTGGATCAGGAGGGCACGCAGTCCATCAACATCAACGACTATCTGGATAGCACCGTCAACGTCGCCTGGAACGAACTGAAAGACAAGGCCGAGGTCGTGCGCAGCTATGGTGTCCTGCCGACTATCCTGGGACGGACTCAGGAAATTGGACAGGTCTTCCTCAACATCCTGCGCAACGCCGCCCAGGCTATTGCCGAACGGGGCATCATCCACCTCAAGACCAGCCACGACAACGGCATGGTGACCATTGTCATTACCGACAACGGCTGCGGAATCCCGCCTGAGGTCATTGACCGGATATTCGAGCCCTTCTTCACCACGCACCCGCCGGGCCAGGGCACGGGCCTGGGCCTGTCTACCAGCTACGACATCGTGAAGAAGCACGGCGGCACGATCGATGTAACGAGCACCGTCGGCAAGGGGACGAAATTCACCATCCGCCTGCCGGTCGGAGGTGGCGGCTGATCGGGCATTCAGACAAAGCTGCCGGCAGACTTCCCTGTCAGCGCTGCTGGCGCATGAGTTTCTACCCGTGGCGTTGATAGCCGTTTACTATTTGGCGGCTGTTGTCTAATTTCCATCCCCATTGCAGTAAAGTACATTAATTAAATGGCCGGGTTGGAGTGGCAAAGCAGACGGTGCGCAATGAGTCAGTCGCAAAATGCGGCCGGAACTGGACAGAGAGGGTTTATGCTTAAAGTAGTTATTATGCTATTTCTGGTGTATTCGATTGCCGGGTGTGCGACGCATCTGGCCGCATCGAGCCACGGCGGTTCTGTTACTGAATCTGTTCATGTGAAATTTTAGCAAGTGACCATTAAGCCAATACCTGCCACTTAAATCATTTTAAGGGTAATCATGATGATCTATATTTTGATTGCGCTAAATATTGCCAGTATTTTCTTGTGCCACTACATCGCAAAGTTACGTGGAGCGAAACTGGTTTTTTGGGGTGTATTGGGCGCGATCATTGGGCCATTGGCAATTCCATTTGCATTCATGGCGAAGCCAGGCACAAGCAACCCATCCAAATAAGCGTCCGGTTTTGGCAACAGTTTAGATGATTAAGTCATGACGAATATTGAAGCAGACATCGCCCGCGCATCAGAGAACGACCTGGATGGCATCGTGGCACTTCAAGCGGCAAACCAACCCGAGCATGGAGGCACACTATCCGCCAACCTGCCCTATTCCAGAATTGCGGCGATGATGCGTGACATGCCATTGATTGTTGCACGCCGAGGCGACCAAATCACTGGCTACCTGATGTCCAGCTCACGTGCAACGAATGCAGATATTCCCATCATCAGTGCAATGCTAGCAGCCTACCCGGGGACTGCTGATGCCTATGTATATGGTCCGATCTGCGTAAGCGCCGAAGAACGCGGCAAAGGGCTGGCGCAAGCGATGTTCTCGGAGTTGAGACGCCTCGAACCAGCACGCGAGGGCATACTCTTTATCAGGCGTGATAACACATCCTCTCTGCGTGCTCACGAAAAAATGGGGATGAGCGAAGTCGCTGAATTCGAGTTTGGCGGGAACAAGCTTGCTGTGTTTTCCTATTTTGGATGAAACTGCTGATGGTCGCAGTCGGCTATCCTTGCAGTAACCAGTGTAGCGGAGGTGTTCATATCCCGGAATCTCGCTCACTTGATGAAGTCACCGATAAATACAAAATATTTGTACCTGAACAGCTGAAATGAAAACATTAGGCCGCATAAATGAATCTTGAAAAGACAATCCTGCAAGGCTCCAAAGTCAGGCTTGAACCTCTGAAAGAGACACATCTTCCAGGCTTGGCAATGGCAATCGAAGACGGAGCGCTTTGGGAGTTGCCCGTCACCGTCGTTCCACATCCAAGTGACTTACCTCAGTTCCTGCGTTTTGCAGAAGCTCAATATCACGCGGGCAAAGAACTTGCCTTCGCCACTATTGATCAGGCATCCGGCACTGTTGTCGGCAGCACTCGGTATCGGTGCATTGAGGCTACTCACAAACGCCTGGAAATAGGTTTCACCTTCATCGCCAAATCCTGGCAGCGCAGCCATATCAACACCGAGGCCAAGTACCTTATGCTGCGGCATGCATTTGAGCAGTGGCAATTCAATCGGGTTGAACTGCTCACCGACGTCTTGAACATCAAGTCCCGGGCAGCGATAGCGAGACTGGGCGCGAAGGAGGAAGGGATTCTTCGTAGTCACATGGTAATGCGCGACGGTCGGGTTCGCGATTCAGTGCTGTTCAGCGTGATTGCAGCTGAGTGGCCTGAAGTCAAAGCAAAACTGGAGACCCTGAAAGATGCGATCTAGTCTGGCGCAGCCCATGACCACCACCATTTTTGGTACGAGCAAATCGAGAGCATTTCGCGTGCTCTGGCTAGCCAAGGAACTCGACATCGCGTTCGAACACCAACCCACCGACTGGCGAACCTGCGGCAAAGACCCGGATTACCTGGCACTCAACCCTGCCGGATCGATACCGTGCCTGAGGGAAGATGACTTCATACTGGCTGAATCCATGGCGATCAATCTATATTTGGCCAGGAAGTACCCGAAGCTGTGGCCAAGTGAAGAACGCAATCAGGCAGTGGCGCTTCAATGGAGCTTCTGGGCAGCAACCGACCTGGAGGAGCCATACAACCGGTGGGCTGACCACCAGCACTGGCTGCCACCTGAACTCAGGAAGCCTGAACTGGCCAAGGCGGCAATTAACGAATTGGATCGTCCGTTAACCAGACTCGATACCGCCTTGAGTAAACGGGCGTGGTTGCTTGAAGACAGATTCACAGTTGCCGACCTGAATGTTGCATCAGTAATATGCTTCCCGAGCGGAATTCCTCTTGCACGTTGGCCACATGTGAGCAGATGGCTCTCCTCATGTGTTCAGCGCCCAGCATTCAATGACGCAGAACGACTTCCGTAGTTCTGTCGACCCCGTTGATCTGCTAACGAGTGAGGAACAAACGGTGGCGTTAACGAATGCAAACAGGCAAAATCGGCCAGGAGCTATCACTCGAATTAATGTGGCAATATTTGAATAGTTGATATCTACTTATAGGCCGATCATGGAAGAACGCGTTGGCGTTCGTCAAATCCAGGGGGAATCAAAAAGGCGATGGTTCGCCTCTGACGATTTTGACCTTATTGTCTGGTTATCTGATGACGAACGTTTGATTGCTTTTGAACTGTGTTACGACAAGCGCGGTAAAGAACGATCCATCAGGTGGAGTAACAATAGTGGATATCTGCATATGGCTGTTGATGACGGTGAGCAGGTTCTTGGAAAGCATAAGGAGACGCCCATATTAATTGCTGACGGCCTCTTTGATTCCAAGCAAGTCCATTCAAATTTTCAGAGGTTAGACATTTGCTCCCAGATGAAATTGCCGAATATGTTCTGACTGCTATAGGCCAGTATCCGAGGGGGTTTACCGACAGTCCTGCGGCTGCTAAAGGATGAGGATCGGATATTAAGATTGATCAATGTAGAACAGGCAAAAACCGGCCAGGAGCGGTCGGACGTTGGTATTAATATATTTGGCAGTCAAATAACTGATAGGACTTACTTGCGATGGCGACTATACAACTATTGGATGTATTTGAAGTTCTGTTGGGGATATACAGAGTCGTTCTAGCCGGGTTGTTAGTATTGTCTGTTCTAATTGGCGTATTTCCTCTCGTAGTAGTTTGTGATGATGGAAACATCTTGAGGTGTCTCGGTTCCGGTCTATTGTTCTTTCTCATCCCAGCCGGAATTTCTGCTGCAACGTTTGGGGGAGCCATTCTTGCAATGAAGAGGCCGTGCTTTCTGTCACGTCTATTTTTGTTAGTGGATGGGATTGCGATAATTCTGCTTGCCGTTTGGTTAAGGTATTACGGAGACACCGTGCCCTTCTTTTCGTGGGTAATCGGAACTTTGGGGCTCCTGCCGCTTTTCGGTGCGGCACTCCTACGTGCGGATGAGAGTGATGAAGGCGAAAGTAGTAGCTAAAAAATTGTTCGAAATGCTATGCGCATCAAATTGCATATAAGAACGTCGTATCGACGGTCTGCTAACGGCATAGGAAGAGACGTTGGTGCTAGCGAAGGCATACAGTCGCAAATCGGCCAATTGCGGACGAATTCAATTACGACTTCCTTTTTAAGTTCTGAAATATGAGTGCACTGACTCTCTTTTTTATTCTCTTTGCAACATCCTATGTAAATGGATTCTTGCTAGTGCGTTTTCTACAAAATTCGCACCGCGGTCTTTGGACTGATCTTGGGGAACCAAGCCTGACTCAATCTAACCTTGGAACTCCTCGAAAGCAGCTAACTAAATTGATTTGGAGTCTCCGCTTCTTGAAGATACAAGATGGCAAGTTAAACCTGTTCTGTTTCGTAGCGATGCTTTTGGATATCGGCATAGTCATAACAGTCGTTTGTTTATTGTGGTTCGCTTGAATTGATGTCCGCGATGTGCGACGAAGCAGCCGATGGCGTTAGAGTGGATAAGCAGGCAGAATACGGCCAATAGCGGACTGATATTGAGGTCGCCAATTTAAGGAACATATGAGAAACCA
>CAYOJU010000009.1:0-39729 GCA_964404355.1 uncultured Sideroxydans sp.
CGCAGGAAGGTTTTCGATCCATCTCCGGCATGGACATGTCGTAGATGCGATCCACGCACAGGGTGCATTTCTTCATCACCTTGGCCTTCTCGTCGAATTCGCGCGCGCCGTACGGACAGGCCCAGGTGCAATACTTGCAGCCTATGCACTTGTCGTAATCCACCAGCACGATGCCGTCTTCCTTGCGCTTGTACGAAGCCCCTGTGGGGCACACCGGTACGCAGGGAGGATCCTCGCAATGCAGGCACGATTTGGGGAAATGCAACGTTTCGCTGTTCGGATACTTGCCGATCTCGAAAGTCTGCACACGGTTGAAGAATGTTCCGGTCGGATTCAGGCCGTAAGGATTTTCATCGCACAAGGGGCCTGCAGAGCCGGAGGTGTTCCATTCCTTGCAACTGGTCACGCAGGCGTGGCAGCCGACGCAGACATTCAGGTCGATGACCAAAGCCAACTGGGTCATTTCGCACCGCCCTTCTTCTTGCCGCCACCGAAGTACGCAAACCAGCTCGGGGGTTCTTTCATGCCGGGATATTTCTTCATGGGTTCAAATTGCGGTGAGGTCTGTTCTGGCTCGCCCTCTTCCGCCTTGTAAATGCGCACGCGCACGTCGTACCAAGCCGCCTGTCCGGTGACCGGATCAGAGTTGGAGAAACGCTTGCCGTCCGCTTGTGCGGGCAACTCTTCCGAGATCACGTGGTTGAGCAAAAAGCCCTGTTGCGATTCGTTTGCATCGGGCGACAGGTTCCATGCACCGGCCGCTTTGCCGATGGCGTTCCAGGTCCACACCGTGCCCGGCTCCACCGACTCGCTGTAGCGCGCCATGCAGCGCACTTTGCCCCACTGCGATTCACACCATATCCAGTCGCCATCGGCAATGCCGGCCACCTTGGCGGTATTGGCATTCACGTAAAGATAGTTGTGCGCATGGATCTGGCGCAGCCAGGCATTCTGCGAATCCCACGAGTGGTACATCGCCATCGGGCGTTGTGTCAGCGCGGTCAGCGGATACTTGAGCTTGTCAGTGGTCTGTGTCTCCAGCGGCTCAAAATAGAACGGCAGCGGATCGAAGAAGGTCTCGATACGTTTCGCCAGATGCGCGGGTGGCTTGCGCGTGATGCTCTTGCCCTGTGCGGCGAGGCGGAATTTCTGCAGCACTTCTGAATACAGATGGATCAGGATGGGTTCGGCATAACGCGTGATACCGCTGCGCTGCGACCATTCCAGGTAGCCCTTGTTCCAGTTGCGCATGAACTGGTACGAGCGCGGCAACACATGGTGATGCACGCAATCGTTCTTGGCATACATTTCCCACTGGTTCGGATTCGGTTCGCCTTTGATGGATTTTTCGCCACCCTTGCCACGCCACCCCATGAGGAAACCGATGCCGGAACCCGGTGCGGTCTCCCAGTTGACAATGAAGTCGGGATAGTCGCGATACTTGCGTTCTCCTTCCTTGGTGACGAAAGCAGGCAACTTCAAACGGGTGCCGAGTTCAATCAGCACTTCCTGGAACGGCTTGCACTCGCCCGTCGGGGGCAACACTGGTATACGTACCGAATCCACGGGGCCGTCGAATTCCGAGATCGGACGGTCGAGCATGGACATCACATCATGCCGTTCGAGGTAGGTCGTGTCCGGCAGGATCAGATCGGCAAAAGCAGTGGTCTCGGAATGGAATGCATCGCACACCACGATGAACGGAATCTTGTATTCACCATCTTCTTCCTTGTCGACCAGCATCTTGCGCACTTCACCGGTGTTCATGGATGAGTTCCAGGCCATGTTGGCCATGAACAGCATCAATGTGTCGATCTTGTAGGGATCGCCGCGCCAGGCATTGGTGATGGCGTTGTGCATCATGCCGTGGACCGACAACGGATATTCCCACGAGAATGCCTTGTCGAGTCGCACCGGGCTGCCATCGGCATTGACGAACAGGTCGTCCGGATCGGCCGGCCAGCCCAGTGCCATGCCGTCCAGCGGCGTGTTCGGTTGCACCGCGCGCGGGTCGTTTGGTGTACGCGCACAGGGCGGAATAGGACGCGGGAACGGCGTCTTGTGGCGAAAGCCACCAGGCCGATCGATGGTGCCCAGCAACGTCATCAGGATGGACAGCGCGCGTATCGTGTGAAAACCGTTGGAGTGCGCGGCCAGTCCACGCATGGCATGGAAGGAGACCGGGTTGCCGGTAACGGTGTCATGCTCCTTGCCCCAGGAATCGGTCCACGCAATCGGCAGTTCAATTTTCTGGTCGCGCGCGGTAATGCCCATCTCGTGCGCCAGTCGGCGAATGGTATCGGCGGAAATGCCGGTGATCTGTTCCGCCCATTCCGGCGTGTAATCCTTGACGCGCTCCTGCAGCAACTGGAACGCGGGCTTGACGGCTGTGCCGTCCGACAACTTGAATTCGCCCAGCAGGAAAGGATCGGCACCTTCGGTATGCGTGATCACCGGCTTGTTGGTATTGCGATCCCACCACAGCTTGTTTTGCGGGTCGTAGCAACCTTCTTCCTTGGCCACTTCGGTACGCACGAACATGCCGAACTCGTCATGTTTTTCGTCGAGGTTCACCAGTTGCCCGGAGTTAGTGTAGCGCACCAGAAAGTCGCGGTCGTACAGGCCGAGGGCGATGATCTCGTGAATCAGCGCCAGCATCAGCGCGCCGTCGGTACCGGGACGGATAGGCACCCACTCGTCGGCGATGGCCGAGTAGCCGGTGCGTACCGGATTGATGGAAATGAAACGTCCGCCCTCGCGCTTGAATTTTGACAGCGAGATCTTCATCGGATTGGAGTGATGGTCCTCGGCCGTGCCGATCATGATGAACAGCTTGGAACGTTCCAGATCGGGTCCGCCAAATTCCCAGAATGAACCACCGATGGTGTAGATCATGCCCGCGGCCATGTTCACAGAACAGAAGCCACCGTGTGCCGCATAATTTGGGGTGCCGAACTGGCGCGCAAACAGACCGGTCAGCGCCTGCATCTGGTCGCGGCCGGTAAACAGCGCGAATTTCTTCGGGTCGGTAGCGCGTATCTTGCCCAGGCGTTCACCAAGAATGGAGAAGGTCTCTTCCCAACTGATCTCTTCAAAGTCCCCGGCTCCGCGTTCCGTACCCTGCTTGCGCCGCAACGGCTTAGTCAAACGCGCTGGAGAATATTGCTTCATGATGCCGGACGAACCCTTGGCGCAAATTACGCCGTTGTTCAGTGGATGGTCCGGGTTGCCGTCGATGTAGCGCACCTCGCCATTGCGCAGGTGCACACGGATACCGCAGCGGCAGGCGCACATGTAGCAGGTCGTATTGCGAACTTCGGTTTTCGCATCCGCAACCGGAGGAGCGAGTGGGTCGTGCAATGGAGTCGATGACATAGGCCGGTGAATTTAATAGTTATCGAGGCGCGGCAGCCTTACAAAACAGCTCAGACTTTCTAGGGTCGCAAGTATGCGTATCCCGCGCCAGCACTGCCATAGCTGTGATGAGGGAGTGAGACATAACCCGTAAGGGGGGTACGCGCCTCAACCCATGAGGGGTATCGCCGACTTGATTAGCTTGCTCTAGTGTGCCGAACCTGAGAATTCATAAGTACTTGACCGTATTACTACAATACAAGGGAGAAACGAATGGCGTTGGTTAACCCACATGGTGGGGGCAATCTCACTCCGTTGTTGCTTGAGGGCGCAGCCCTGAAGGCGGAGCTGGAAAAAACAAAGAAGCTGCCCCAAGTCAAAGTGAGTTCGCGTGAGAAGGGCGATATCATCATGCTCGGTATCGGCGGCTTTACCCCATTGGACGGGTTCATGACCTACGCCGACTGGCTGGGTGTGTGCGATGGCATGAAGATGGCCAACGGCCTGTTCTGGCCGATCCCTATCACCCTTTCGGTCAGCCAGGCTGTCGCTGACACACTCCAAACAGGCCAGGATATTACGCTGACCGATCCGGAAAACGGCGAGGCTTTGGCGACCATGTCGGTTTCGGAGAAATACACCATCGACAAGGCGCATGAGTGCGCCATGGTGTACAAGACGACCGACCCGAAACATCCCGGCGTCAAGATGGTGATGGAACAAGGCGAAGTCAACCTGGCCGGTTCGATCAAGGTATTGTCGCAAGGCGGTTTCCCGGAAAAATATCCCGAGCTGTTCAAGACACCCGCCGAGACTCGCGCGCTGTTCACGCAAATGGGTTGGACCAAGATCGCTTGTTTCCAGACCCGCAACCCGATGCACCGCTCGCATGAATATTTGGCCAAGATCGCCATCGAAGTATGCGACGGTGTGCTGATCCACTCCCTGCTGGGCAATCTCAAACCGGGCGACATTCCCGCCGAAGTACGCGCCAAGGCAATCGGTACCCTGACCGAAAAATATTTCGTCAAGAAGACCGTGGTGCAGGCCGGTTACCCGCTCGACATGCGCTATGCCGGTCCGCGAGAAGCTTTGTTGCATGCTGTGTTCCGTCAGAATTATGGCTGCTCGCACCAGATCGTCGGTCGCGACCATGCCGGAGTCGGCAGTTATTACGGTCCGTTCGATGCACATCATATTTTCGATCATGTGCCGAAGGGCGCGTTGGAAACTCAAGCGCTAAAGATCGATATTTCGTTCTGGTGTTACAAGTGCGGTGGCATGGCCTCGGCCAAGACCTGCCCGCATGACGATGCCGACCGCCTGCAGGTATCCGGTACGCAGTTGCGCAATGCGCTCTCCAAAGGTGAGAATGTGCCCACAGAGTTCAGTCGCCCCGAGGTGCTGGAGATTTTGCGTGCCTATTACGCGAGTTTGCAAGAAGGTGAAAAGTAATAGTGGTAGGTTCGTAGAGTGAGGAATTTTTGTGGAAGTAACTTTTTCCATACTCACCCAACCGGTTTAAGTGTAGTAATTTTTTAGGAGAAACTAATGTTCACGAGCAATCCCTTTGCCGAACTTTCGGCATCGATTCCAACCATCTACATGCAGGGGTATATCGTCGTGATGATCCTGCTGGTCATGGGCGGGACGATACTCGACATGCTGCACAAGAAAAGCGCGCAGTACTTTTTCGAAAATGCGAAAAAAGCACAGAAGAGCGCAAAACGATCAGTGGGTGGCGGAGAAAAGGTAGCGATTGCCACTTCGGTGCTGGTAAAAGAAGTATTAACTTCCGGCGAATTCGACAATCCAAGACGCAGACTTTCCCATCTGTTGACCATGTGGGGAACCATTATTTTCGTCGTGACAACCGCGATCATGATTTTCTCGCCGTCGACCACCTCTACCCTGCTGCCGCAACTCTGGCACATTGGCGCGCTGATGTTGGCTGTGGGGGGATACTGGTTCTGGTTCTTTATCCGCGCTGATGTGGCTGCGGAAGGCCTTTCCAGCTTCCGGCTCGAGCGTGCAGATCTGTTCATCCTCTCGCTGCTGGCCACGTCGACCTTCGCATTGATCTGGTCGTTCACCGGCGGTGGAGTGACCGTGTTCTTTGCCTTGTTTATCCTGTCCAGCACCGTGCTCTTCGGCGGCGTGTACTGGTCCAAGTTCGCCCACATGTTCTTCAAGCCCGCTGCGGCCTTCCAAAAGCGGGTCATCATGGCCGACGGTGGGCGCGAGAATCTGCCTCCCGACTATGACCTGACGGATCCTGAAGTTCAGCGCAAGTTTCCGGATGTGCCTACATACATGGGCAAGAATCCGCCCAACATGGGACTGTGCATCAAGGCTGAGCGAGCCAACCATTACTAATGCTGTCTTGACCAATTTTCGATAAGAAATAGAGGAGTATCGTATGCCAACTTTTGTATATATGACGCGTTGTGATGGTTGCGGAGAGTGTGTTGACATCTGCCCGTCCGACATCATGCACATCGACAAGAAACTGCGTCGCGCCTACAACATCGAGCCCAGCATGTGCTGGGAATGCTATTCCTGTGTAAAGGCATGTCCGCATCAAGCGATTGATGTGCGCGGCTATGCCGACTTTGCACCGCTAGGACACAGTGTTCGCGTGATCCGTGATGAAGAGAAAGGCACTATCGCGTGGCGCATCAAGTTCCGCAACGGCAAGAAAGACATGGAGCTGTTGGCGCCTATCACGACCAAGCCCTGGGGCTCGGCGACACCGAACCTCGCAGAGGTGCCTGCCCCCAGCAAGGAAATGCGCGACAGCCAATTGCTGTTCAATGAGCCTAAATACATTCGTATGGATGACGGTGGATTGCACACACTGCAATCCAATGGTCTGGAAATCAAAAAGGGAGTGCAATACTGATGAGCTACTCGACAATTATTGAAGACAATATCGATATCCTGGTTGTCGGTGCGGGCCTGGGCGGTACGGGTGCGGCATTCGAGGCGAGATATTGGGGGCAGGACAAGAAGATCGTCATCGCCGAAAAGGCGAACATCATGCGTTCCGGTGCAGTAGCCCAGGGCCTGTACGCGATCAACTGCTACATGGGTACACGCTTTGGCGAAAACAATCCGGAAGATCATGTGCGCTATGCACGTATCGACCTGATGGGCATGGTGCGTGAAGATTTGCTGTTTGACATGGCACGCCACGTGGACTCCGCTGTGCATAATTTTGAAGAGTGGGGTCTCCCCATCATGCGCAACGAGAAGACGGGGTCGTTTCTGCGTGAAGGTCGTTGGCAGATCATGATTCATGGTGAATCCTACAAGCCTATCGTTGCTGCAGCAGCCAAGAAATCAGCGGACAAGGTTTTCAACCGCATCTGCGTGACTCACCTCCTGATGGATGAGTCCAAAGAGAACCGTGTTGCCGGTGCTGTGGGCTTTAATGTCCGCACGGGTAACTACCACGTGTTCAAGTCCAAGGCGGTTATTTGCGGTGCCGGTGGCGCTTCCAACATCTTCAAGCCGCGCTCTGTCGGTGAAGGTGCGGGTCGTGTCTGGTACGCACCGTGGTCTTCGGGTTCTGCATACGGCTTGATGATCGAAGCCGGTGCAAAGATGACGCAAATGGAAAACCGCATCGTGCTGGCTCGCTTCAAGGATGGTTACGGTCCGGTCGGCGCCTACTTCCTGCATCTCAAGACCTATACCCAGAATGGCTACGGTGAAGAGTACGAATCCAAGTGGTTCCCGGCACTGCAGCAAATGGTCGGCAAGGAATACCTGGATCCGGAGGTCTCGCACAGAACTCACAGGCCCATCCCGACCTGCCTGCGTAACCACGCGATCATCAACGAGGTGAATGCCGGTCGCGGCCCGATCCACATGGTCACCATGGAAGCCTTCCAGGATCCGCACCTTGAAGAGATCGGTTGGCACAACTTCCTGGGCATGACCGTTGGTCAGGCCGTGTTGTGGGCTGCGACAGACGTGGACCCCAAGTACGAAAACCCCGAGCTGACCACCTCCGAACCTTATGTAATGGGTTCACATGCTACCGGTTGCGGCGCATGGTGTTCAGGTCCGGAAGATCTGTCACCGCCGGAGTACTTCTGGGGCTATAACCGCATGACGACGATTGAAGGTCTGTTCGGTGCCGGTGATGCAGTAGGCGGCACGCCTCACGCCTTCTCGTCGGGTTCTTTCACCGAAGGTCGTCTGGCTGCCAAGGCTGCCTGCAAATATATCGATGATGGCAAAGCAGAAGGCATCCGTGTTTCTGACGCCCAGATCAATCGTCGCAGGGAACAGATCTACAAGCCGCTGGAAACGTACCGCGTTTTCAGCAATGAAGTAGTTGCCGGTACCGTCAACCCCAACTTCATCAACCCGAGACAGGGCCTTGATCGTTTGCAGAAGATGATGGATGAGTACTGCGGTGGTTTTGGTGTCAACTACATGACCAACGACAAGCTCCTGAACATCGGCCTGAAGAAGATGTCGATTCTGGGTGAAGATCTGGAAAAGGTTGCCGCATCCGACATTCATGAACTGCTGCGTGCATGGGAACTGAAGCACCGCTTCCTGACTTCCGAAAGCGTATTCCATCACACGTTGTTCCGTAAGGAGACACGTTGGCCTGGTTATTACTACCGTGGCGATGTGATGAAGCTGGACGACAAGAACTGGCACGTGCTGACAGTTTCACGTCGTGACCCCAAGACGGGTGAGTACACGATGGAAAAAGCACCGCTCTACCACCTGGTAGGTGATGTAGAGAAGGCGGCGCCAGTAGACCATCACTAAGCAAATGCAGGCTTGATTTACCGGTTTTGTAGAATCAGGCCTGCGAAAGTATATTTGCCATAACGTGTTAGTCTGTTAGAAAGGACCGGCATATTTTTGTTGGTCCTTTTTTTATCTATTCGCTAGTAGTGTGAGATCGCTATGGATAAAATCATGAAACACTGTGTGGGTGAGGTAAGTTATGAACATCATTGAAAAGACAGATGAAGAGATTCTGGAGTTGGCACACCCGATGTGGGCCGATCTTATCAAGTACTCCAATGAAGGAAACTACGGTGCTTTCACGCGTAATTTTTCAAGCTCTTTTATTACGGGTGCCAATGAGGTTGAGATGGGCAAGCAGTTTGCGAGAAGCGACCTTGCGAAAAACCTGTCAGAAGATTATTCCTATCTTGGCATGATACGCCGTGGGGAATACGTCACTGTTCTATACAAAGTGATAAACAAAAAGAATCAAAGTGAATGGCTGGGCAGACTGGTGCTGGGTTATGAAAAGGAAAAGGTGAGAATTTTCGGCGCAACGCTGTTCTAGGAAAACTTTAATATTTCAGGGCGCTCTAGTCATGTCAGATACGATTGAAGACGAAAAATTCGTTGAACTGAATTACAAGGTCATCGATACCAAAACCGGTGACGTATTGGTTACGGTGGATTATCCGCTGGGCTATGTGCACGGCGTGAATGATGTGATGTCAGAAGAAGTGACAAAGGAATTGTACGGTAAAAAAATCGGCGACATCATCGAGGTACCGATAGACACTGCAAAGTTGTACGGCGAGCGGGATGAATCACTGGTATTTACCGATCGTATAGAAAATGTCCCGGAAGAATATCGGGAAATCGGCATGACCATCACCATGGAAAATGACAAGGGTGAGCCCAGAGACTTCATCGTTACCCGATTCGACGACAAGACATTGACTATCGACGGCAATAACCCCCTTTGCGGCAGAGAGGTCACTTTCATGCTGGAAGTGTTGTCCATACGCGATGCTACCGAAGAAGAGATCGAGCTTGGTGGTCCGGTCGGTGCCGATCCCGACCTGAATGAGATACTCGACCGGGCAAAATGAATTTCTCAACCAATTACATCATTTTCCCGCCGAACAAGGCTCTGGAACGTGCCATAGCGAATTCCATCGGTATGCTGAGTGCTGAGGCAGGCGCAGCGGCTGCGCCGGACACCCAGGTCGCAGTAGCGGATAACTTCCGTTACGCACGGGGAAATTATGAGCAACACCGTTACAGCACCAGGATCTATGAGAGTTTGCGCGAGGCTCTTGAGGCTTCGCTGACAGACACCAGCGATACAGACAATGTTGTTGCAAAGATCAGCCGCGCACAAGAGCCTTTGGTCTGGGCTAAGACGCAGAACAATCTCGGCAACATTCTTGCCGCACTGGGGCAGCAGCGCAGAGATGCAACATTGTTTGAACGGGCCATCCTGTGTTTTGGCAAGGCCTTGGAGGCGTTCACACAGGAAAGCGCTCCCCAGGAATGGGCAGCTACGCAATACAACCTGGGCACGGCCAACCAAGCGCTTGGTCGGTTACTTGAAACCACGCCGCCCCTGAAGGTCGCTGTAGATGCTTACACCAATGCTTTGCTGGTCTGGACACGAGAAAAGTCACCGGAAGACTGGATGTACTCCATGCATCAGTTGGGCGCCACTTTGCATACGTACGGGACACTGCTTAAAGGCAACCGGCAACTCCAGAAGTCCGTTGTTGCCTACAAGAACGCCCTTGCCGCCCTCGACGCAGACGATTACGCATTGGAGCTGACTGCCACGCATAACAACCGTGGCGTCACTTTGCAGCATCTCGGTGAGTCGGAAGCGAATCCTGGCCGCTTGAAAGAAGCGATCAATTCCTACGAATTTGCCTTGACGGTCAGCATGGAGCAGCAGTTGCCTATCCACGTTGCAGTCATCTGCCGGGTGAACAAGGCAACAGCACAAAATGTACTGGCGCAATTATCAAATGATGCTGTGCTTGCAGAAGAGGTCGCGGATGAATTCGAGGTGATCATGGAATGCTTCCGTCATGCGCTGCAACCTCTCTGCCTGAAGCATTGCGAGGAACAGCGAAAAAAGGCGCAGTCGCAGCTAACCACGCTCAACAGCCAGACTGCCGGGTGAGAAATGAATCAAACCCGCCCGGAAAGCTTGTTTTCGACCTCGATGAATGAGCCGGTATCCGCCAGGAACCGGATCGTTCTGGCACCGAACCCGACTTCCGGACTGGATTCATCTTTATCAATGGATAAAGTCAGCACCAGGCCCAACCTTGGCGACAGATTGTGGCTTTTACTGACTTCAACGATCTTTTCCTTGATGGGTTCCAGTTGCTTGACGAGGTTGTCTGTCAAGGCAAACACGTCCACCTCGCCTGTAAGGGTCTCCGTGGATAGCTCCCAGGAACTGATGACTGGTTTATCCAGGCTGCTGTATGCGCCGGCAGCATTGACAGTGGTGGGTTCTATCCCAAGCAGGCGGGTAATGTCGTCGGGGTTGAAGTGATAACCCAGCAATGCAAAATATGCGCGTCCTTTATTCGATGCCACGATAGTTTCCTCGGTGATTGGTTTGTTCGTCTGAGTATAACGTACAGAAAGAGGTGTGCGGTTGTCGACTGAAACAGCACAAGAAAAGAAAAGAGACCCCAACGATCCATGCCTGTTTTGCAAGGATCCACGCGGGGTATCGATACAGCATGAACTTGCTTTCAGCGCCCGTGACTCCTACCCGACAAGTCCCGGGCACACCTTGGTCATCCCGCGTCGGCATGTCGCCAGCTTTTTCGACCTGACGCCGGAAGAAGTGGCTGCCTGCATGGACCTCATCAAAGAAGAAAGAAAACTCATTGACGAGGAGTTTAATCCGGATGGCTACAACATCGGCGTCAATGTCGGACCCGCGGCCGGGCAAAGCATCTTCCATGTCCATATTCACATCATCCCCCGCTACAAAGGGGACGTTGAGAATCCCCAAGGGGGCGTACGGCATGTGATACCAAAAAAGGCATATTACACGCGCTGAACAGAAAATTTCAGCAGCAAAATGGGAGGGATCGATATGCCTGATTACAAACTTCCCGTTTTCAAAACCACTTTTTTTAACCCAAGGAGATAGGATCATGAGTGATGACAAGAAACAGTTTTGCCGCCCCAAGGTTCCAGATGGCCATGCATTCCGCGTAACTACCCGTCAGAAAGAAATCGTACCGGGGCAGTTTTTTGTGGGCTATGAAACCACCTGGGAAGCGCACCAGAAAGAAGTGCCCTACACCACTCCCAAGAAGCCCTAAGTAATCAGCAAAGAATAACTCTGCCGCGCGAACCTGAATGGTCGCGCGGCTATTTACGTTTTAGAGTTATTTTGTGGAACTCTGGAATACGGCCAAGCTGTAGTTCGCTATCGGCCAGTTGCAGCTGCTCGACCGTGCCTTAACACTCCAGAAGCAAGGTCGAGACGCGTTTTTGTTCGCTGGAGGGGAAATCAGAAATGCCAATTTATCCAACTCAAAGGTGTGTGAACAAGACTTAAGTCTTACACTTTCGGGTCATATCATTCCTCCCCTAAACTGCCTAGGATGCCAAACATGTGTATTGGCATCCCCATGCAAGTTGCCGAACTCGACGGCGCGTTCGCCTGGTGCGAAGGTCGCGGTCGGCGTGAACGACTGAACACGATGTTGCTGGAAGAGCTCTTTCCCGGCGACTGGGTATATGCAACGCTGGGACAGGCACGCGAAATACTCACCCCGCAACGAGCCGACGAAATCAATCTGGCGCTCGATGGCCTTGCAGCCGCATTGCAAGGCGAAACAAGTCTCGATTCATATTTCCCCTCAAATTCTGAATCCGCCATACCACTTGAGCCGGAGCAATTCTCATGAAGATTCTCGTGTTGGGCATTGGAAATACTTTGCTCGCCGATGAAGGAGTGGGAATCGTTGCCATGCAAGCACTGGAATCGCAATTCGGCGAGGGTAAGAACATGGAATTCATCGATGGTGGCACGCTGTCCTTTACTCTGGCAGTGCCCATCAGCGAATGCGATGCCTTGCTGGTAATCGATGCAGCCGAGCTTGGCGCGGCGCCGGGTACCGTGCGCAGATTTGAAGGCGAAGCGATGGATCGATTTCTGGGCGAGAACCGCAAGAGCAGCGTGCATGAAGTCGGACTGCTCGATCTGCGCGCCATCTCCCTGCTGACCGGGTACTGGCCGCAAAACCGCGCGCTGATTGGCATCCAGCCAGCGTTTGTGGGTTGGGGCGAGGCACTGACGCCCGCGGTTGCAGCGGCGCTGCCGGAAATATCCAGCGTTGCAACAGAGATCATCGGACGTTTTACAGATGCAGAGACAGTTAGCGAAATGAGTTGATTTGGCAAGATTGGTCACGCGAAAACATCCGCACTTTCCAGGGTTCACCGAACACAGGGAGTCGACATGAAGAAACAGCAGCAAACGGAAGCCCTGCCCGGCACAGTGGGTGAAGGACTGAAACAGCGTGGCGTCACCCGGCGCGAATTCCTCAAGTTCTGTACTGCCATGACAGCAATGCTGGCGCTGCCGCCCGCGATGGCCAGCGTGATGGCAGAGGCCATCAGCAAGGCGCGGCGGCAATCGGTGATCTGGCTCTCGTTCCAGGAATGCACCGGCTGCACCGAAGCCATCACGCGTTCGCATTCGCCGACGCTGGAAAACCTGATCTTCGATCTCATCTCGCTCGACTACCACCATACACTGCAGGCCGCTTCGGGCGAGGCCGCCGAGCTGGCCCGTACTCAAGCGATGAAGGACAACGAAGGCAAGTATCTGCTGATCGTGGACGGCTCCATCCCGATGGGCAACCCAGGCTACTCCTGCATCGCCGGCATCAGCAACTACGACATGCTGGTGGAAACCGCCAAGGGAGCGGCAGCAATTGTTGCGGTCGGAACCTGCGCAACTTATGGCGGCATTCCCAAGGCCGATCCGAACCCGACAGGCGCGGTTTCCGTAGCCGACATCATCAAGGATAAACCCATCATCAATGTGCCGGGCTGTCCGCCGATCCCTGTGGTGATGACGGGTGTACTGGCGCATTTTCTGACTTTTGGCGGATTGCCGGAAATGGACGATCTGGGCCGGCCCAAATCTTTCTACGGTGACACAATTCATGACCGTTGCTACCGCCGCCCCTTCTACGACCAGGGCAAGTTCGCGCAGAGCTTCGACGACGAAGGCGCGAGACAGGGCTGGTGCCTGTTCAAGCTTGGTTGCAAGGGCCCGGTGACTTACAACGCTTGCGCCACCACCAAGTGGAACGATGGCACCAGTTTCCCCATCCAGTCCGGCCACGGCTGCATAGGCTGTTCCGAACCGAATTTCTGGGATGCCGGGCCGCTCTATCAGGCGCTGTCCATGCCGGTGTCGGCGACGCCTTCCATGCTGGCCAAAGCGGCAGCAGTTGGCGCGGCTGCAGGGGTGGCGATCACCTGGCACAACCGTTCAAAGAAGGCAGCTGCGAAAGCGGCTCACGAAAAAGTCACCGTGCAAGAACTTAAAAGGGAGGAAAAATGAGCCATCTTGATCTCCTGACGTTTGCGCGCGGAAGCGCATTGAACTGGGCGCTGATCGTTTTTGCCGCGGGTATTGTTCTGCGCCTGTTTGAAATTCTGGGCCTCGGCCGCAAGGCCGATCTGGCAAGGCCCCGCACCGACTCACCCGGCAGTGGCTGGCGTACGATCTTTTCACGCACCCTGCCCCCGCCAGGCATGTTGAAACGCGAGCCAGTGACCTACTTCGGCGGCTATGTCTTTCACTTCGGTCTTTTCATTGCGATCTTCTTCTTTGCGCCGCATATCGAATTCTTCCGCGGCATGACCGGCCTGCACTGGTCCAGCTTGCCTTCGGCGCTGGTGGACGCCTCAGTGGTGGCAGCAATCGTGGCGCTGGGTGCGCTGTTGGCACACCGCCTCAACAATAAAGTGAAGCGCATGCTGTCCGGCTTGGGTGATTACATCGCCTGGACTGCAACCATGTTGCCCTTGCTGACCGGCTACATGGCCTATCACCACCTGTTCGTGGAATACACGCTGATGCTGACGCTGCACCTGTTCTCGGTCGAGTTGCTGCTGGTGCTGCTGCCGTTTACCAAACTGTTCCATACGTTCTCTCTGTTCATATCTCGCTGGTACAACGGGGACTTTTTTGGGCGCAAGGGCGTAGCTTCTTAAGAAGGGGAAAATGATGAGTGCAACACTAGAAAAGGGCCTCAACGCCTTCAAGGAAGTAATCGATGCTCCTATCGCCAGCTATTTCTCCAGTTGCGTGCATTGCGGTCTATGTGCAGAAGCCTGTTTGTTCCACAACGAAACCGGTGATCCAAAGTACACGCCTATCCATAAACTGGAACCCTTGCGCCGCGTGTGGAAACAGGAATACACGCTGCTCGGCAAGTTGGGCAAGATGCTGGGTCTAACCAAACCCGTGACAGATGCGGAATTGACCGAGTGGGAGCCGCTGGTCTACGACAGTTGCTCGATGTGCGGCCGTTGTTCCATGGTGTGTCCGGTCGGCAACGACATCACTTACATGATACGCAAGATGCGCGAGGGCATGGCGGCTTCAGGCCATGCGCCGGAAGATCTGGTTGGGGCAACGACGCGTGCCGTCACCATCGGCAGCCCGATGGGCATCAAGTGGCCTGCAGTGATGGCGCAGATCAAGCACGTGCAGGCCGAGACCCACATCGAAGTGCCGGTCGACAAGGAAGGTGCGGATTACCTGGTGCTGATGTCCTCCATGGAGATCATCAACTTCCCCGAATACCTTTCAGCGTTGAGCCGCATCTTCAAGCAAGCAGGCGTGAGCTGGACGCTGGCGCAGGATGCGTTCGAGGCGACCAACAGCGGCATCCAGATCGGCGCTTCGGATCTGGCGCGCGAGATCGTCGGCCGCATCGTGGTCGCGGCCGAGCGCCTGAAGGTCAAATGCGTGATCAGTCCGGAATGCGGCCATGCCTTCACCGCGATACGCTGGGAAGGACCGAACCTGATGGGCAAGCCATTTGGTTTCGAGGTGAAGCATATCCTCGAAGTACTGGATGAGTTGCACACTGCAGGCAGGATCAAGACCAGGGGTAAAGACAAGCGTCCGCTGACCTATCACGACCCCTGTCAGATATCACGCCGCGGCGGTGTGGTGGAACAACCGCGCCGCCTGCTCGGTGCAATCGCGGAGGATTTTCGCGAGATGCCCGATGCGGGCGTGATGAACTGGTGCTGCGGCGGTGGCGGCGGCGTATCGGCCAATTCGCGCGCCGAGCCGTTGCGACTGGAAGCATTCAAGGTCAAGAAGCGCCAAATCGAAACTACCGACGTCCATACACTGGTCACAGCGTGCGCCAACTGTCGCATCGTGATGGAAGAAGGCCTGGAGCATTACCACATGAAGGTGGACGTGATCGGTCTGACCGAGTTGCTCGTCGATTACCTCGTTGAAGGAGAATGATGCGATGACCATTAACAACGACAGCGAGTTCAAGGCTGCCTTGAACAGTCTTCCCGGCAACAGGCAACGTCAACTTGCGGCGCGTTTCGCAGAAAGTGTGCTGGTACTGAGCAAGGACGTCAGGGTAAAAAATGCAATCGAAGCAGCCAGGCGCAACGACATTACCGATGATGAACTTGACGCTGCCTACAAAGCGGCCAAAAAAGCCAGCGTGGACAGCTTCACCCGGTGCGGGAAGGAGTGCGACTGGAACAGCCAGGCCGGCCACTTTGTTGCGCAAGCGGCGTTGGCCTGCTTTGAGCCCGGAAAAAGTTCGGCGTGGGAATCCGCGATGCATGCGCGCATGGCACGCACCAGTGAAAGCATCGCCACCGGAATCGGCACCGACAACGCCGAGACCACCGCGCAATACCGCATTCTGGACAAATATCTCGCCGGGGAAAAAGCATGAACCAGCCAACCACCAAACGCGTCATTGTCGATCCGGTCACCCGCATCGAAGGTCATCTGCGCATCGAAGCGGAGACCGATGCCGAAGGCCGCATCACCCGCGCCTCTTCCGCCGGCACCATGGTGCGCGGCATCGAGATCGTCTTGCGCGGTCGCGATCCGCGCGAAGCGTGGGCTCTGGCGCAGCGCATCTGTGGCGTTTGCACGCTTGTGCATGGCCTCGCCTCGGTACGCTCCGTGGAAAGCGCGCTGAAAATTGAGATCCCCGCCAACGCGCAGTTGATCCGCAACCTGATGATAGGCGCGCAATACATCCACGACCATGTGATGCACTTCTACCACTTGCATGCTCTCGACTGGGTGGACGTCGTCTCGGCACTCAAGGCCGATCCTAAGGCAACCTCCGCGCTGGCGCAAAGCCTGTCGGGCTATGCCAAGTCTTCTCCCGGTTATTTCAGCGATGTGCAAAAGAAACTCAAAGGTTTCGTCGATGTCGGCCAGCTGGGTATTTTCGCCAACGGCTACTGGGGACATCCCGCTTACAAGCTGCCGCCGGAAGCCAACCTCATGGCCGTGGCACATTATCTGGATGCATTGGCTTGGCAACGCGACGTGGTGAAACTGCATGCCGTGTTCGGCGGCAAGAATCCGCACCCGATGTTCCTCGTCGGCGGCGTGCCATGTGCGATCAGCATCGATCCCAACCATCCCGGACAAGGCAATGGCCCGCATTTCCACGGCGGCAACTCCGGTACCGCGCTCAATGTGGTCGGGCTGCAAACGGTACAAAACACGATCAACCAGATGCGCGAGTTCGTCGATCAGGTCTACGTGCCGGATACGTTGGCCATCGCCGGGTTCTACAAGGACTGGTTCAAGCAGGGTGAAGGCGTCGGCAACTTCCTCACCTTCGGTGAATTTCCGGCCAAGGGCATGTCCGATCCATCTTCCTATATGATTCCTTCCGGCGTGATCCTGGATCGCGACCTGAGCAAAATACATCCTATCGACCTCAATGCCGAGAGCGAGATTCAGGAATTCGTGAGCCATGCGTGGTACGACTATTCTGTGGGCAAGGAACAGGGCCTGCATCCGTACAAGGGTGAAACCAAGCTTGACTACACCGGCCCGAAACCGCCGTATGACTATCTGGATGTGGACAAGGAATATTCCTGGATGAAGTCGCCGCGCTGGAAAGGCAAGGCCGTCGAAGTCGGGCCGCTGGCACGCGTGCTGATGCTGTATGCCTCCGGGCATGAGCAGACCAAAGAACTGGTCGGCATGACGCTGAAGAAACTGGACGTACCGGTGCAGGCGTTGTATTCGACCTTGGGCCGCACAGCTGCTCGCACGCTGGAAACCAAGATCATCGCAGACCAAATGCAAGGTTGGTATGACCAGTTGGTAGCCAACATCAAGGCGGGCGACGTAAAAACCCATAACGAAGCGTTGTGGGAACCTTCAACCTGGCCCAGCCATGCCCAAGGTGTCGGCGTGATGGAAGCACCGCGCGGTGGCCTGTCGCACTGGATCGTCATTGACAACCAGAAGATTTCAAACTATCAGGCTATCGTACCGAGTACCTGGAACGCCGGTCCGCGCGATGCGCAGGGTAATGAGGGGCCGTATGAAGCAGCCTTGAAGGGGCACCAGCTGCATGATGTGAAGCAGCCTATCGAAATCCTGCGCACGGTTCACAGTTTCGATCCGTGTATCGCCTGCGCGGTCCACTTGACCGACCCGGACGGTAAGGAGTTAATGCAAGTGAAGGTGGTCTGACCGCAGCGTTGTTGAAAATAGAAGTCAGGTCATACTCGGTTCATTGTTCCTGAGCTTGCGATACAGCGTACGCTCGCTGATTCCCAGTCGTTCTGCCAGCGCTTTGCGGTCACCCTGAAAATTTTCAGTGGCCCATGCAAGGTAGCGTTTTTCCAGGCTTTCCAGATGAGCAATCTCGGCAAACGGCCTGCTTTCCAGAACCGGATTCGTGCTGCTTTTCATGGTATCCAGATAGAGATGCTGCGGCTGAATGGTGTTGCCGTCCGCCATGATCACTGCACGTTCCAGGATGTTGCGCAATTCGCGCACATTGCCCGGAAAATCATGCTTCATCAGGGCTGCCATGGCTTCATCGCTGAGCGCAATTTTGCGCACCGGTTCCAGGTTGGGCAACAAAGTTTCCACCAGCATCGGCAGGTCTTCGATCCGCTCACGCAGCGGCGGCAGATGTATCGGGAAGACGTTGATACGGAAAAACAGATCCTGGCGGAAAGTCCCGTCCCGCACCATTTGCGCCAGATCACGGTGGGTCGCGGCAACCAGCCGGAAATCGGCGCGTAGCGGTTCCAGACCGCCGACGCGGCGATAAGTGCCGGCTTCCATCAATCGCAGAAGTTTGACCTGAAGCGACAGCGGTATGTCGCCCACTTCGTCCAGGAACAGTGTGCCGCCGCGCACCGCTTCAACCAGCCCGATCTTGCGGCTGGCTGCGCCGGTAAAGGAGCCTTTTTCATAACCGAACATTTCGCTCTCGAACAGCGTTTCGGTCAGTCCTGAACATTCAACCGCCACAAATGGTGCGGAAGCGCGCGGGCTCATGTCATGAATGGCATGTGCGACCAGCTCTTTACCTGTACCCGATTCACCCAACAACAACACCGAACTCTCCCGTGCCGCCACACGCTTGGCAAGTTCCAGCATGCGGTTGAATGGACGGGAATATCCCACCATTACCCGATCACGGATACCTCCACGGGCATGGTGTAGCGCATGCATGGTTTCCATGAAATAAGTCGTCTTTCCGGCTTCATCCTTGACTGGCACCACCTCTACTTCCACATGCTCCCTTCCCTTCGAAGTGTGGTGCACATGCAGTACACGATTAGGTTCGCCAGTCTCCATGGAATCGCGTAGCGGGCAGTTCTCTCCGGCCTGATCGCAAGGTTTGTCATAGTGGTGCGAAAGTTCGTAACAGAAGCGGCCCAAGATTTTCTGTTTTGAACCGAACTCCCGATGGTAAGCGGCATTGGCGGCAATGATGCGATAGCGCTTGTCGAGCAGAATCTTGGGTTCGGGAAAACTGTCCAGCAAGCGGAGCGTTTCTTCCGATATTTTCGGCAATGAAGACTTGATGTCATTTAAGGCAGTCATGGCAGCTATATTATGCCATTAATGGCACCTACATCAACTATTTTCGTTTTCAGTTTACCGCCTGATCGATAGCATCTTCATGATAAAGGTCAATTTTTATCAATCCAGCGCTAGTTGGCACGGTGATTGCTTTTTAGATGCCGTTGCACAGCCGGCTTGAACCTGTGCCGGTTGGCTGACCTCCCTGATTGGACGCTCCCGTCCGTCAGTCTCAACCTGTGGCGCAGTGCGTCGCAGGTTTTTTTTTGCCAGGCACGGTTCGTGCAACTGATGAAGCGCAGGTAAAAAATAGATCAATGTTTTAAGGAGCGAAAAATGGCATTAATGATTACTGAAGAATGTATCAACTGCGACGTGTGCGAGCCGGAATGCCCGAATGGCGCACTCTCGCAAAACGATGAAATCTACGTCATCGATCCCGCCAAATGCACCGAATGTGTGGGCCACTTCGATGAGCCGCAGTGCATCGAAGTATGTCCAGTCGATTGCATTGTGCAAGACCCGGCGCATGTCGAAAGCAAGGAACGACTGCAGGCCAAATTCGAGAGTTTGATGGGTGTGAAGGCGTAACTTCACCGACAAAGGAACTGGCGGTGAAAGAAACTCAAACCCTGAAGATCCTGACCGCCATGCTGGTGCTGGGCGCCATTTACTGGTTTGGACTTCGAACCGACCCAAGAGTCGATGCATTGAATCAGGCACTCATCGAAATTGGCAGCCCTGCCCTGCGTAATTATCCATATTCATTCAGAGTAATCAGCCTCGAGGGCGGATTGGCCGTTATGGACAGTCCGCGTTCATTTGATGTGCCGGTATATCGCATGATTGGAGCCCTCTATCCCAACCTGTCGAGCAAGGCACCAAACGATCCGGATTTCATCGCGGCAGAGAAGGAGTTGGCGCAAATGCAGTCCGAGGCACGCACAATCGTTCTCCGCCAGCCCGGCGTCACCGGCGTGAAATGGGAACTGGACCGGAACTGGCTAATCGCCCACAACATTCAGATTAATTGAGCCGCAAAGAGCTCGAACTATCAAGCAAAACGGAGGACTCCAAAATACCTTGTTCGCTGGTTGGTCTGCCCCCTTCCAGCAATGCATGGCTCTGCGGTCCGAGTTGATGATTCTTTATCCAGGTTAACTGACGCAAAGGAACCAAATCATGAAAATCGCCGTTACCAGCCAGAATTTCAAAAGTGTCACCGGTCATGCCGGAAAAAGTCGCCGTTTCATTATTTACGATATTGGTTCTCCTTGCGATGCGCCCGAAGTCGTCTGGCTAGACCTCCCCATGGAAATGTCGTTCCATGAGTTTTCAGGAGACAGACATCCGCTGGATGAAATGGATGTGATTTTGACGGCAAGTGCCGGTCAGGGATTCATCGCGAAGTTGGCAAAACGCGGCGTGCAGGTAATCACCTGCGGCGAAACCGATCCACGCAAGGCAGTACGGGATTTCCTGCTGGGCGCGGTCAAACCAAACAATCCGCATGCACATCTGGAGCTGGAGCGTCACTCACAGGTATCAAGGGATTGTTGTTGCAGTTGTTAGTTTGATTGTTGACGAAGTTCAAAAAACTCTTGGACGGATTTAAAGAATGGTCAAGGTCGATAAAGCTTTCCTTGGCTATTCGGTTCCTGTTTTCCCAAGCAAGTGTTGAAATCAACCCAGCATAGCCAAGTCCGAAATGCGATGAATCGAAGCCGAGAGTTTGACTCCGACTCATCGCTGCGGAAAGATCGGGTCAGCTTAACTCAAGTTCCGGCTCATATCGCGGGATGTCCAATTGCAACATCGAACCGTTCTTCTTGTAGCGAATATGCCATGAGAGGGCTTGTTCCAGCATGTGTGGTGTATGCCCCCCCAGCTTGTTCGCTCCCTTGATGTATTCGCTTAGCATTGTCTTATAGGGCTCGGCAACACAATTATTAACGATGACTTGTGCTCTTTCACGCGGCGCCAAGCCGCGCAGGTCAGCCAATCCAACTTCCGTGACCAGAATATCGACATCGTGTTCGGTGTGATCAACGTGCGCCACCATGGGTACGATGCTGGATATCTTGCCGCCCTTTGCTGTCGATTTGGTTGCGAATATCGACAAGTAGGCATTCCGCGCAAAGTCGCCCGATCCGCCGATTCCGTTCATCATGTCCGTACCCATCACATGGGTGGAATTCACGTTGCCATAGATATCCGCTTCCAGTGCCGTATTAAGCGCAATGATCCCCATTCGACGGATCAACTCCGGATGATTGCTCATTTCCTGCGGGCGCAGGATCAGACGCGCCTTGTATTTTTCGATATCCCTGAGAACCTGTTTGTTTTTCTCCGGCGACAGGGTGATCGATGAAGCCGACGCAAAATCGAGTTTGCCCGCATCAAACAGATCAAAGGTCGAATCCTGCAGCACTTCTGAGTACATCGTCATATGCTCGAACGGACTATCCAGGAAACCGGTCATCACAGCGTTGGCGATGGTTCCGATACCTGCCTGCAGCGGCATCAGGCTATTTGTCAGACGCCCCGCCTTTATCTCCGCCTTGAAGAATTCAACCAAATGACCGGCTATTGCTGCAGTTTCTTCGTCAGGCGGAAGAATGTTGGATGCGCTGTCCGCCTTTTCCGTGACCACGATCGCAACGATTTTTTCCGGGGGAATTTCGATAGCGGTAGTCCCTATCCGGTCGCTTGGAGACATGAGCGGTATGGGCTCGCGGCGCGGGCGGTGCTTTGGGATGTGGATGTCATGCAGCCCTTCCAAAGCCAAAGGCTGGGCCAGGTTGATTTCCACGATGACCTTGTCGGCCAGGATCGCGAAACTGGCGCTGTTGCCAATTGATGTCGTAGGTATGATCGCCCCGGTCTCGGTAATGGCAACCGCTTCAATGATGGCGATGTCTATAGGCGCGATCTGCCGAGTACGCAGCAATTCCACTGTTTCCGACAGATGCTGATCGATGAACATCACTTCCCCGCGGTTGATTGCGGCACGCAGGACTGGATCGCTTTGAAACGGTATGCGCCGCGCCAGTGCTCCGGCTTCAGTCAGGGTCTTGTCGACATCGTTACCCAATGAGGCACCGGTCATCAGGGTAATCTTCAGTTTCTCCTTCTTTGCACGTTCGGCCAGCGCCAGGGGTACGACTTTGGCATCGCCAGCCCGTGTAAACCCGCTCATGCCTATCGTCATGCCATCGTTAATCCACTGTGCCGCGTCTGTTGCACTGGTAACTTTCTTTCGCAACGCAGGCAGGCGAATTCGTTCTTCAAAGTTATCTACCATTTGGGTCTCCGGTTTATTTATAATTCACTAACATATTAGTAATATGAACACTAATATGTTAGTGAGTCAATATGAAAATCAACGCCGGACAGCCGATTGAAAGCTTGATCCCGCTGTATGCCTAATGGAGAACTGCATGAAACACCACATCATTTACCCTAACCTGCCGCAGCGCATGCTGAAAGCGCGGGACGGACTGATGGCACATTTTCGACCCATCCTGAACCACTTCGGCCTGACCGAACAGCAATGGCGGGTATTGCGTGCGCTGGACGAGGTCGGCCAGATGGAACCGAGAGAATTATGCGATTTATGTCAAATCTCGAGCCCAAGCATAGCGGGTATGTTGACACGTATGGAAAATGCGGGTTTGATCGAACGTGATCGGATACAGGGAGATCAGCGACGGGTACTCGTGCATTTGTCGCAAAAGGGCACGAAGTTATTGGGCAAGATGGGCACGCTGATAGATTTGCAATATTCCTATATAGAGCAAGCCTGCGGCAAGCATATCTTCGTGGAATTGTTCGCGACGCTGGACAAGTTTATCGACCTCAAGGATCAACCAATCAGGCAAGTCGAACTGCCTTGAGGGCTATCGAACCGAAATCCTATACCACCAGCGGACCGTCATAATTGACGTCAATAATGGCGGCAGTAGCGCTGGTTGAAATATTGGAAAGTTGGCGTTCGCGTTACTTGCTGGACTTGCAACAATCTTGCCGTAACGCTCAACAGTGCGAGTCAGACACGTTTTCGTTCTACTTCGGTGAAGTCATGAATGGTGTTCATGGTGGATCTGTTATCCATATCTAGTTTATGTCTGCGCCCACGGCAGGCCGTCAAAACGCCAGCCGTTGTGCGAATTGCGATGATGACTGTCGTCAAGGTCACCTTCGAATCCGTGCGCGACGTTGTAGATATCTTTCATTCCCGCCTTTTCCAGCGCTTCGCCGGCATCGGCAGAGCGACGCCCAGAACGGCATATAAGTACCACGGGACGGTTAGCGCTGGCAGCCTTGCGTACGTGCGCCACGAACTGCGGGTCGATCTCCCAATCCGGTCCGTCCACCCAGGGAATCAGGATGGAACCGCGCGGATGGCCGACGAACATGTGTTCCATTTCGCTGCGCACGTCGATGAATACAGCTTCCGGATTGGCTTGCAGGAAGTCGAAGGCTTCTTTGGGTTCAAGGTTTTTCATCGGCGCGTCCTGCTGGTTCTGTATTACACAGCCGGATTATAACGCTCAGAGCGGGATGATGTGGCAAAGCCCCTTCCGCCAGCTATACAAGCCATGGAAGGATTCTTGAATTAATTGCCAGCGATGTCCTGCAGTTTCTTCGGCTGAATAACGTGCCCGTCCAGATTGGCGGCCTTGAGACTACTGCCGTAGGCCACCGCATTTCACCTGTTTGCCGCATTCCGCTGCTTCCAGGGCCGCAGTCATGCCGCCGATACCGCCGCCGCCGAGGATGGTTTGATTCGTTGAGATTGAGGAGCTCACTCAAGCCTCCGATGTAGGTTGCTGCAAGGTACGTATTTCAAAATTCATTTTCTCCAGATCACCCATGATCCAGGTCGGAACGGCATCAACGCCTGGAGCGTCAATACCGGCGACTGAGCCGGGATTAACCAGCCAACTCTTTCCGCCTTTGACATCAGCCTGCATACCGACATGCGCCGTGTGGCTATGACCATGGCATATCAGATCGTAATCACCGGTGCAGGCAAATGCCTGCGCATGGTGAGGCATGTGTGTGACGAATATCCGGCGCCCGCCGAGTAGCAGCGTTGCTTCTTGGCCATAGTAAGTAAAAAGGCCTTCGGACTTCGCCATCATGCGGTATAGCGCAGCAACGTCGCCTATGTTATTGCCATGCACGGCATGGATGGGAATGCCCAGCTTGAGGGATGCACGCAGGGTGTTAACACCGATCAGGTCGCCGCAATGTATTACGGCTTGCGCTCCCGCTGCTTTAGCCTCAACAATCGCCTCTGCAAGTGGGTCAGAACAGTCATGACTATCGGAAACAATGCAAATCTTCATTCTATTTGTGTACCCCCGGAAACTGCGGCACATTAGGCAAAATTCACGGTCATAGCGTCTATAACCATATCGGGTGGGTGAGGCTATAGCCCTGATGGGGTAGCGGGGGAAAAACCGGTTGCGTTTTATTGATATTTGACAGAAAGCAGCATACTCTAAGGCGCGGCTCTGGTATTGCCGGATGCATATTGCAGGAAGCAAATAATTTTCAGAATACCCCTTGGGAACTTCGGACATTCTTGCCAAATTAAGATGGGTAAAAAGTTGAAGTCAGTGGACGAACCGGTCAACGCAGAATTCTATTGGACGCGCGATCCGGAGTTTGTGCTGCCCGGCAATAGTAGCGGGCTGGACATTTGCGTCGAACAGGAATTCGCCGCATCCCGCAGCAACGATCTCAGGACACTGTTAAACACTTTTCTGGAGACGTCCATCGGCTTTATCAAAGCCAAAGCCGGAGTAGTACGTGTCCTGTTGCCCGACGAACAGACACTGCAAGTCATCAGCGCAGTCGGACTAACCGGGGAAGAACTCGAAGCCGAACGTATCGTTGAATTGGCCTGCGAAGCCTGCGGCAAGGACGCGTTTAAACATGGCCTCTGTTCTACCGATGTCGATAGTTGCAGGACACGACATGACGATCAATTGCACCGGCAGTTCCGTTCGGTGATTTCCATTCCGCTGGAAAGCCGCAATTCCCCCGATGCAATGCTCGGCGTTTTCACCCTCTTCTTCGACACTCCCCAGTCCACCTCCGGCAACGCAGCCACCACGGCGATCAGCTTTGCCGATCTGCTGGGCACCCTGATCGAGCACATCAAGTCCACACGCGAAACCAAACGCGAGGAATTGCTGATGGAACGCCAATCCATTGCCAACGAGATCCATGATTCGCTGGCGCAAACTTTGAACTATGCGCGCATGAACACCACGTTGCTAAGCGACGCCATACGCAACAACAACGAGTTAATGGCGACCAAATATACGCGCGACATCGATGAAGCGCTGGAAATCGGCCAAAAAGCCGTCCGCACACTGATCACCGATTTCCGCAGCGAGATGGATCCGGCCGGTCTGCTGCAGGCATTACAGACACTGGTTGAAAAATTTTCCCAGCAGCACAACATCGTACTGGATTGTTCCATTCGCGTCGCCGATCTTGACCTGCCGCTGGAGCACGAAATACAGACCTTCCACATCGTGCGCGAAGCGTTATCGAATATAGCCAAGCATTCCAACGCCAGCCATGCAAGGCTGATCGTCGATCACCTCTGCGGCTATTACGTCTTTACCGTCGAGGATAACGGCAATGGCACTTTCTCGCCGGTAGAAGGACATTACGGGATCATTATCATGCGCGAACGTGCACAACGCATAGGCGGTGAGATCAAGGTGGAAAGCACCAAGGGCCTGGGAACCTGCGTACAATTGTTCTTCCCCGAACCGGGGACGAACTGGAGAATTTCACATGGCTGAAGAATTGAAAATCGCAATGGTGGATGACCAGAGTCTTTGCCGACGCGGACTGAGCGAACTGCTTTCACGCTGCTACGGATTCAATGTGCTCGGCGCGGTCGGCACCATTGAAGAACTGCGCCAGCTGATCAAGGAACAGCCCGATATTCTGGTTATGGATTTGCGCATGCAGCCGATGGATGGCCTGTCCATGCTGGAGCAGATACGCAAGGATGGCTGCACCATCCCTGCCGTGATGCTGACCATGAGCGATTCGGAAGTGGATCTGGGCAATGCGATACGCGCCGGTGTGCGCGGCTACCTGCTCAAGGATATGGCACCCGAAGAAGTGGTGGATGCCATCCGCCGCGTCGCGGCGGGTGAACTGGTCGTCGCACCGACCATGACCGTGAAGATGATTGAAATGTTGCGCGGCGACCAGCCCGGACAAGAGCCGAAGAATTCGCTCAAACTGCTAACCGAACGCGAACGCGAAATCCTGCAATTGCTTTCTCGCGGCGAAAGCAACAAATCCATAGCGCTGACCCTTTCGATCAGCTATGACACAGTGAAGCAGCATGTGCGGCACATTCTGAACAAACTCAATCTGTCTTCCCGAGTGAAAGCGGCCGTATTGTTTGCCAAGGAACAGGGAACACCGGCGGACAGTGAAACATTATCAGGCAGTCATCAAGCAGGATCAAAGCAGCAAAGCAGCAAATAAGTCAGGGAGTCGTTGTACATAATCAATTAACAAGATGAATCAATAACGAAAGAGGGAGAATATGGCACACATCGTCATTATGGGAGCAGGTCTTGGGGGAATGCCGGCAGCGTACGAAATGCGCGAAAAATTGGACAGCAAACACAAAGTAACTGTCGTTTCAAACAGCGAAAATTTCCAATTTACGCCGTCCAATCCGTGGGTAGGCGTGAAATGGCGCGAACGCAAGCAGATCGAATTCCCGGTCCGCAGCTATCTGGAACGCAAAGGCATCGACTTTGTCTCCACTGGCGTAAAACGTGTGCATCCCGACCAAAACCAGCTCGAACTGAACGATGGCAAGATGCTCGCTTACGACTATCTGGTGATCGCCACCGGCCCCAAACTGGCCTTTGACGAAGTTGAAGGGCTGGGACCGCATGGTGGCCATACCTACTCCGTATGCCACGTCGATCACGCGATGAAGTCGCACGACGTTTGGGACGAATTCTGCAAGAAACCAGGCCCTATCGTGGTCGGTGCGGTTCAGGGCGCGTCCTGCTTCGGTCCGGCTTATGAATATGCCTTCATCATGGAAACCGACCTGCGCAAGCGCAAAATCCGCGACAAAGTTCCGATGACCTTTGTGACTTCCGAGCCCTACATCGGCCACCTCGGTTTGGGCGGCGTGGGCGACTCCAAGGGCATTCTCGAATCGGCCATGCGCGACAAGCACATCAAGTGGATCTGCAATGCCAAGGTCACCAAGGTCGAAGCCGGCAAGATGTATGTCACCGAACATGACGATATGGGCGTGGAAAAGAAGAAACATGAGCTGCCATTCGGCTACAGCATGATGCTGCCCGCTTTCAAGGGTGTGGATGCAGTCTTCGGCATCGACGGTCTGGTTCAGGCGCGCGGTTTCATCGTTGTGGACAAACACCAGCGCAACCCGAAATACAAGAACGTTTTCGCTGTCGGCGTGTGCGTCGCTATCCCTCCGGTAGAAGCCACTCCGGTTCCGGTCGGCACGCCCAAGACCGGCTACATGATCGAGTCCATGGTGACTGCCACCGTGCACAACATCCATGCCGATCTGGAAGGAACTCCGGCGGACACCGAAGCCACCTGGAACGCAGTGTGCCTGGCCGACTTCGGCGAAAGCGGCGTGGCCTTCGTGGCGATCCCGCAAATCCCTCCGCGTAACGTGAACTGGTTCTCGGAAGGCAAATGGGTTCACCTCGCCAAGGTTGCGTTCGAGAAGTATTTCATCCGCAAGATGAAGAAAGGCACTTCCGAGCCCTTCTATGAAGGCAGCATCCTCAAGATGCTGGGCATTGAAAAGCTGAAATAAGTCTTCTCCCTGCAGCAAAGAAAAAGCCCCGGAATCCGGGGCTTTTTTTCATCTCTATTTCCATATCGGCTTCCCGACCGCATCGAGATAAGTCAGGTAAGCCCGCAGGTCAAACTCCAGTTGCGAGTATGCCGGTTCCATATGCATGCATAAATTGTAAAACGACTTGTCGTGCTCACGTTCCTTCATGTGCGCCAGTTCGTGTACCACAATCATGCGCAAAAACTCCTGCGGCATTTCCCTGAATATTGCTGCCACACGAATTTCCTTCTTGCTCTTGAGATTCACCCCCTGCACGCGCGAGATCCTGGTATGAGTGCCCAGCGCATTCCTGATGACATGCAGCTTGCTGTCAAACGCCACTTTGCTCAATTGCCCGGCATTGCGCAAATTCGCGCTTTTGAGTTCCTGTACGTAGTCGTACAGCGCAGTGTCGGTGCGCACATCGTGTCCCAGCGGATATTTTTGGCGCAATAGATCGGCCAGCCGATCCTGTTCAATCAACTGCCGCACTTGCGCTACCAATGCAACGGGGTAGCCGGCAAGATAATTCGGTGGGAATTTGGGGCGCATAGCGGGATTTAGTTGCCTCCGGAATACAGTGTGAATTGGCTGTTATCTGCCAGTCGATTGACTGGCCGTTACATAAAACTGGAGGTTTATTGTGAACCTGACGGATGAAGCCGAATGTCGCACCTGACCGGCTATTACCGGTCAGGGCTATATATTATGAGTGTGATCAAATAGCCGGAGTTGGTTTCTTCTTTGGCTTCTTTACTTCCTTGTTTTTGCGTTGTTGACCTTTAGCCATGGTTGTTCTCCTTGTGTTGTAAATTTGTACAGCAATACGAACCGAAAAAACGCAGGGAAAGCATCATTCAGCCGGCATCCCCGCAAGCAATGTACCCGAGTCGAATCGCTTTGACTATCCCTGCTGGTGCTAGCCCGCGCGTTCGCGATTCAAGCGTATTGCAATCGCCAGTTGCCGCGCCTCTTCTTCCTTGAGCGTGTCGTTGATTTCGCGCATCACGCCGTTCAGATCGACCGCCTTCTCGACGCGCTCGAAATGCCCGGTCAGCACAGTCTCCGGATGCAACTGGCTGCTCTGGTAAAGCGACCATATCTCGTTGCCATAGTCAGTGGCCAGCAGCTCGGGAGCGAATTGACCGAAGTAAGTGGCGAGATTTTGCACGTCGCGCAGCAGCATCTGGTGAGCCTGATTGTTGGCGGACGCATCAATGGCCTGGGGCAAATCGATGATAACGGGTCCATGACCATCCACCAACACGTTGTACTCGGACAAGTCGCCGTGAATGATCCCGGCACACAACATGCGCACCACCTGGATGATGAGGATACGGTGGTACTCGCGCGCCACTTCGGCACTCAGAACCAGATCATTGAGTCGCGGTGCAGCATTGCCTTCGCTGTCCGCCACCAGCTCCATCAACAGCACCCCTTCATGGAAGTTATACGGTTTGGGCACCCGCACACCCGCCGCGGCCAGACGATACAAGGCATCCACCTCGGCACTCTGCCAGGCCTCTTCCTGCGCCTTGCGTCCGTAGCTGGTGCCCTTTTCCATGGCCCGCGCACGGCGGCTGTTCTTGACCTTGCGGCCTTCTGTGTAATCCACACTGTGGTGAAAACTACGTTTATTGGCTTCCTTGTAAACTTTGGCGCAACGAGTCTCGTTGCCGCAGCGCACCACATACACCGTGGCCTCTTTGCCGCTCATCAACTGGCGAATAACCTCATCAACAAGACCGTCTTCAACCAGCGGGGCAATTCTTTTCGGTGTTTTCATCAGCGCTTCCGTAGTGGGTCCAACAAAGATGAAAGACCGTTGTGATCCATCTCCTGCATCAATGCCAGCAGCATGCCAATCTCGCCGGGCGGGAAGCCTTTGCGCGCAAACCAGTTCAGGTAATTGCCCGGCAAGTCGGCGATCAGCCGCCCTTTGTACTTGCCGTAAGGCATGACGCGGGTGACCAGCAATTGCAAGTGCTCTGGATTCATTACGAAAAGACAATCAATCTGATTTTTTCTTCAGCATTTCTTTCAGATCCGCGAACGGGTTATGCGTTGCCACTGCCTGCTCCCCGCCCTTCCTGTCCCGCACCGCTTCATCCATCTCGCGCGAGTGTTCGTTATCGTGACAATACAGGCATAGCAACTCCCAGTTGCTGCCATCAGGAGGATTATTATCGTGATTATGGTCTTTGTGATGCACCGTCAACTCACGCAGGCGCACGCCGGAAAACTCACGACCGCATCGACCGCATACCCAGGGAAACAACTTGAGCGCCCGTTCGCGATAGCCCTGCTCGCGCAATTCACGTTGCTGGCGTGCTTCGGCGACAACACGGTCGAGTCGCGCATTGTCAGGAGTGGTTCGTTTGGTCATGGCAGATGGGGAATAATGTTTGAGTGAACTATAACAGGACTCCCCAAAGGCAGCCAAGCACGACAAACACGGATCAAGTCATGCGCAATTATCGCTATTTCATGAATCCCTGCATTTTTAGTGCATCCATGAATTTTACAGAAAAAAATTCATTATTCTTTTTGGAATATCGTATGTCTGTGAATACCTGAGCCAATGTTTCCTTCTTGTTTTCAGCAACAAATTGTTTGTAGAACCCGCTGTTTTCTTTTTCGGCATAAAGCGAGTCGATATCTTCGGCAGTAAAGTCTTTGTAAGCTTCTTGGTGCACAACCGAAGCAAGCGGAAGCCGGTCAGTTTGATCCGGTATGTCGGCGGGGTAACCCACCGTAATTGTGGTAACGGGAACAACCAGTTTTGGCAAATTCAATGCGGCGATAATCTCCTGAGCATTGTAAGTTGTAGTTCCAAGATAACAAATTCCCAACCCCGCACTCTCCGCAGCAATGCAAAAAGTCTGGGCGGCAATCAGGGCATCCATTGCCGCAGCCATAAACGATTGGAAATTATCGAAACCCGGGACTGCATTACGCAGCTCACACCACCTCGTAATGCGATTGTAGTCTGCACAAAAGGTTAAAACTGCCGGCGCAGTTTTCAGCATCGGCTGGTTGAAGTGCGCCGGCGAAAGCTGGTCTTTAATGGCAGGATCGGTCGTCACAACGATGCTGTAAGCCTGCATGTTTCCTGTGTTTGAGGCACGACACGCAGATTCGAGCAACTGAGCCAGCAGATTCGGCTCAATTTGTTTGTCAGTGTATTTCCGGATAGTGCGGTGCTGATTCAGTAGGGATAACATTTTCTTGTTGATAGTTGAAAAAACCAATCCTGTTTTGGCAAGATGCTGCAAGCCCTGTTGGCAATATCAATGCTAAGGAAACGCCGAACAAGTACCCTCGCCCTCTGGGAGAGGGTTAGGGTGAGGGGCAACTCGTTGAATTCTCGCCCTCACCCCGGCCCTCTCCCAGAGGGCGAGGGGGAAATACAGACTCAATCGGCGTTTCCCTAAAGCTACCCGGCAACATCACCGGTCTTAACCAACTCGTGCAAGGGTAAAGTTGTCTGGGAATTCCGATAGGCTTCCCGCAAAATTTCTATCGGATGGTATACCTCGTAAGGCAACATCTGCTGGAACTGCATCCGGCAGCTGAGGCAGTCGGTTGCCACTCTCTCGGGAGCTGCGGCCTTGATCTTGTCTATAAGACGCGCGCCCATGGTCAGCGATGTTTCGTGGAAATCCTTCTTGAAGCCCATGATGCCGCCCAGTCCGCAGCAATCGAAGGCGTCGCCGACCCTTTCTGTCTGTGTCTCCGGCACCAGGCCCATCAGATTCATCCACGGTTGACCGATGCCTTGTTGCCGCTGGTGACAAGGCGCGAAATAGGACACATGCGCAGGCACCGCACCCAATTCGAGGTTTAGTTGTCCTGCTTCATGCAACTCCCACAAATATTCGCCAAGATCATAGGTGTGATTGGCAACGCGCAGCCGGTCCACGCCGCCGATTTCGGCAAAGTATCCCTGGTCGCTGAAAAATTTCCACTGCGTAAGACTGAGCATCGATGCATTCCGGCCATGCGCCGACGCACTGTTTACTCGCCCGGTGAAAGCGGCGTCTTCACCCGCCAAAAGCTCGCTGACCTGATCGAAGTCACCCTTCGCCCGGAACGCCATCTGTTTCACCAGCGCACGATATTCTTCCGAGTATTGGGCTCCTTCACGCAGCACCGATTTAAGGAGATGACCGCAGGTTGGACAGGAACACACGATGTCAAAACCGGCAGTAACACAACGGTTAAGTTCCGCCACATTGAAGCGGGCTAGATCAAAGGTCAAGTTGCGGTCGCCTTCCAGCATGGTGGGCATGCCGCAGCATTTCTGTTCCGGCAGATACACGGCCACGCCGTTGCGTTCCAGCACTTCAACTGTGGCTTTGGCAACCTCGGGGAAATAATAGCGCGCGGTGCATCCGGCAAAGTACGCCACTTTGCGTCCGTTGGTTTCCGGCATGCGCGAGAGACCGCGCGCTGTGGCCCAGGCGGTAAAGCCGTCTTGCGGAAAGTGCGGCAATTTCCGTTCGGGGTGAATGCCGATCACGCGCTTCAACCCTTTTGAAACCGGACCGTTGCCGAATGCGAGATTAGCCAGCCGCGGCAATGCGCCACCCAGCTTGCCCACGAGTTCTACATCCTCCATCAGGCGAATACTGGCCGGCAGTCCATCGCGTTCTACAAATGAATCCTTGGCTTCGCGTATCCAGGTATGTACCAGCGTGCACGGACAAATGCCGCAGGTGTTGCACAGATCCAGCAACTGTTTCATCTCGGTGGATGAAATCGGCTCGCCACCCGCTTCTTCGCGGTCCACGAGGCTGAACAACTGCGGCATGAAAAGACATGACGAATCGACCATCAAATCCCGGCAGTGGCCGCAGCCATTGCAGCGATCGATCACCTTGCGCGCGCGCACCTCGGCAACATCGGTCGGCAACGCGTTGCCGGTAGCGGGAGTTTGTGGCGCGTCGCTCATGCCGGTCAGGCCGCCACTTTGCGCTCGGTGACGGACTGCACCAGCCAGTCAATCCACTGCCACAAACCTTCGCCGTTCTTGGACGACAATTCAATGATCGGCATATCGCCGCGAACAGCCCGAATGGAGGCGCGGGCACGGGCCATGCTGAACTCCTCGATATACGGCAGCAGATCGGTCTTGGTAATCAGCACCTGATCGCCGGCACGGAACATGATGGGATACTTGGCCGGTTTGTCGTCGCCCTCGGTGACGGACAGCAACAGCACGTTGCGATGCTGGCCGATATCGAAATTGGCCGGACACACCAGATTGCCGACGTTCTCGATGAACAGGATGTCGATGCCGGTCAAGTCGAGTTCATGCAAGGCCTCATGCACCATGTGCGCATCGAGGTGGCAGGCCATTCCAGTGGTGATCTGTATCGCCGGTACGCCGTGGCGACGGATGCGTTCGGCATCGTTCTCGGTTTCCAGATCACCCTCGATGACGGCGATACGCATTCCCTGCGGCAATGCCTTGATGGTTGCTTCCAGCAAACTGGTCTTGCCGCTGCCCGGTCCGGACATGATATTGACGACGAAGACACCGTGTTCCTCGAAATGGGCACGATTGTGGTCGGCCTGAATATCGTTTTCGTGCAGCAGGTTTTCCAGTACTTCGATGGTGTGATGCTCATCGCCCTCCAGCAAATGCCGGTTGGCATCGGTCACATTGCAGCCGCAGTTATCGCACATGGTTATTTCTCCTTTCGCGGCCATTCGTCCGCGTATTTGAATTCATCATGGGTGGACAACGTTCATCCACCCACACTTGATGCATCGTGTACCTTCGACATGCCGGATGCTTCAAAGCTTTCGATATACAGCTCCTGCCCCTGGATGACTTCGATATCACTGCCGGCACAAGCAGGACATTCAAAATAGAAGCGCGGCACATCGAACTCCGTTGCACATGCACGACAGCGTCCTCTCACTCCAATTACGTCGATGACCAGCACAGCACCATCGGCGACCGTACCCTCGGAAAACATTTCGAAGCATGCACTCAACTGCTGCGGCTCCACGGCGCGCAGGCGGCCCACCTTGAGCAGCACACTGCTGATATGTGTCACGCCATTCCGCGCCGCCTTCTGTTCGAGGATGCGCATCAAGCCGCCAACAATTGCCGTTTCATGCATGACGAAACTCTCCGTTGTGTGACAACTCCACAAACATCATCGATGTATTCCGCATGAGATATCGCCCGTCTATGGATACAGAATCACTCAAGTACTCGCGTCCGCAATTGATAGCAATAATTGCACTCTTCCGAACGTTCGCCAGCACACAGACCCGTTTCAACGCGCAAGTACCATGTGACAAAGGCTATCACGACAAATATGGAAACAATACTCAACGGAAGCGGAAATCGATCATCTGTCACAAAAAGTGACAATCAAATAAATCTGCTGCGCAGCTATTGTTTCCCGGATTTTGTTGCAGTTGAATGACATCACAGTAATTTCAGGAACAGCATTCTTCATAACAATTTTGTATTTCGACCATTCTCTTCAGCATAGATACATAAGCCGGAGAAAAGCGATGAAAAGTTTCAGACACCGCGAAAATGATCGGAACTAAAGGGAAGGAATTCAATAATGCTTGCATCTGTAGGTTTTGACCCCGTCCTGACTGCATGGTTCGGCGCATTCATTCTCCTGCTCGGCGAAATCTTCGCCTTGCTTTCATTGCGCAATCTTCCGCGCCTGATCGTTATCTCCACTATTGCTGAAGTCGGTTATGTGTTGATGGGATTAGGACTCGGCGGCGCATCCGGCGACACCGGCGCAATGATGCATCTTGGTTATCAGTTCGTCATGCGCGGCCTCGTTGTGCTGACTGCCTGGTGGCTGATCCGTCGCACCGGTTCATCGAAGCTCGACGATCTCGCCGGTAGCGGCAAGCGCATGCCGGTTGTGGCCACACTATTCGGCTTCGGCATGTTCTCGGTGATGGGCCTGTCTCCCTTCAAAGGATCGTTCAGCAAGTTCCTGATCCTCTACGCTGCCATCGAACAAGGCCACTGGTTGCTGGCTGCCGTCGGTACGCTGGCAAGCATCATCGCCGCGGTGTATTACATACGCATCATTCAGCGTGTCTGCCTGGAGCCCGAGAGCAAAACGCTCGAACTGAACGAAGCGCCTTCCCTGCTGTTTTTCCCGATTGCTTTGCTGACTGCGTTGACAATATTCATGAGCATCTGGCCGGAGCCCATGTTGCACCAGGCCGCTGCGCTGGTCGGCGTGCCCGATGTCTCCCTGGTGCCGCAATTCGAATCCCCTTGGTCGCTGCTGGTGCTGGTGCCTTATGTCGGCGGCTTTATCCTTTACACCATTGGCCTGAGTACGAGAATGATGCGCGATGCGCTGGCCGTGCTGCTGGCGTTTACGACGCTTGTGCTGGCCGTGTTCCAGCCCAATCTCGATGCGGCCTCGCATCTCTTTGCCATGCTCTTCGCCGGTATCGCCTTCCTCGTCGTGCTGTATTCCTACAGCTACATACGCCACAGCGAGCACAGCAACCGCTATTACTTTTTCGTGTTCCTGATGACCGGCTCCATGCTCGGTCTGACCACCGCGCACGAGTTCGGCAACTTCTATGTGTTCTGGGAACTGATGACCTGGAGCTCCTACCTGCTGGTGGTACATGAGCAGACACCGAAGGCGCTCAGAGCCGGTATGATTTATTTCCTGATGTGTGCCGCAGGTGCCTACATCATGCAATTCGGCATCTTGCTTGTACATGCGCAGATGCATACCTTCGAATTCGCCACCGTGGCAGCGCAGATCGGCCAGATGGACGCGTCCGTCGGCATGCTCGCCGCGTTGTGCTTCTTCATCGGCTTCGCTGTGAAAGCCGGCTTCGTGCCCTTGCACTCCTGGTTGCCGCTGGCCCACCCCGAAGCGCCCTCATCGATTTCCGCACCGTTGTCAGGCATCCTGACCAAGGCGGGTATTTTCGGCATCGTCAAAGTCCTGTTCGTCATCTTCGGCGCCACCGCGTTAACGCGCTTCGCCGGTGCCGGATTCGATCTCGGCTTGCTGCTGGTTGTGCTGGGCTGTGCAACGCTGGTCTACGGTGAAGTGATGGCGCTGTTGCAGACCGAAATCAAGCGCATGCTGGCCTACTCGACGCTGGCGCAGATCGGTGAGGTCGGTGCGATCCTCGGCCTGGGTACTTCGCTTGCCACCTCCGCCGCACTGCTGCATGTCACCAACCATGCGGTCATGAAAACGCTGCTGTTCTTCGCCGCCGGTGCCTTCATCCTGCAAAGCGGAAAGCGCCAGATTAAAGAACTGGCCGGGCTCGGCAAGGTCATGCCGATCACCGCAGGCTGTTACGCCCTGGCCACGATTGCGATCATGGGCCTGCCGCCGTTCTCCGGTTTCATCAGCAAGTTCCTGATGATCACCGCCGCCGCTGCGGCGGGCCGTATCGATGTCGCCGCACTCATTCTGATCGGCAGTGTGGTCGCCGCTTTCTACTACCTGCGCATTGTTCGCGTCTTGTTCTTCCAGCCGTATGAAGGGGCTGCCGTCAAGGAAGCACCGTCCTCCATGCTCGCGGCAATGGGCATTCTCGCTGCGGCCATCATCTTCGGCGGCGTTGCCCCGGGCTTCCAGCTGGACGCGGTACGTGCCGTCAGCGACCTGATGGCCAGCCGCGCCGACTTGCCTGCCGTTGTGTTGCCTGATCTGGTCATCGCATGGCCCGTAGCGGCCGTAATCGCCACTCTCGGCGCCGTTGCTGTGTGGTTGCTCGGCAAGTTCGCCCCGACTGCTGCTGCCCGCCTCGCCATTGCCGTACCACTGGCTGCCTTTGTCGCGATTCTGGCGCAACCCGACCACTACGACACACTGTCCTTCGCTTTCGCGCTGATGGTCGCCGGTGTCGGCACGTTAAACATGGCCTATGCCACCGGCTACATGGCTCACGGTCACGCGCAGCCGCGCTTCTACGCCGCCTTCACGCTGATGATGGCGGGACTGATCGGCATGGCCGGCAGCCACGACTTCTTCAACTTCTTCGCCTTCTGGGAATTGATGAGCAGCTGGGCGCTGTACGTTGCCCTGGCCCATGAAGAAACCGCAGATGCGCGCCGCGAAGCATTGAAGTACTTCATGTTCAACACCGTCGGTGCCTGCTTCATGTTCCTCGGCATCGCCATGCTCGGCACGGCAAGCGGCAGCTTCGAATTCGCCGCCATCGCCAAAGCCGCGCCGCTGATGTCCTTGTCCTGGCTCGGCGGAGCACTCGTGATGGTCGTCCTCGGCATGCTGATGAAAGCGGCGATGCTGCCGATACGCATCGATTACCAGATGCACCCGGCCACCGCACCGACACCGGTCTCCGGCTACATCTCGGCGGTGCTGTTGAAGAGCGGCCCCTACGGTATTCTGAAAGTGTTCGCAGTACTCGGCGGCGCGGTGCTGTTCGACCGCCTCGGCGTGGCCTCCGGCATGCCGCTGCTGATGTATGCAGTGGCCGTCATCGGTGGTATCACCCTGCTCTACGCCGGTGCCATGGCCGTGCTGCAGACCGGCATCAAGCGTCTGCTGATCTACAGCACCGTCTGCCAGCTCGGCTACATCACCATGGCGCTGGCACTCGGCACCACGCTCGGCGTCGCCGGTGGACTGATGCACTTCGCCAATCACATGATGCTCAAGGACCTGCTGTTCCTGTGTGCCGGTTGCATCATGGTGTCCAGTCATGCCACCACGCTCGACCAACTCGGAGGACTCGGCCGCAAGATGCCGATCACCTTCGGCATTTTCCTGTTCGCCGGTTTGTCACTGGCCGGTGTGCCGCCGCTGAACGGTTTCAGTTCGAAATGGCTGATCTACATCGCGGCATTTGAATCGGGTCACTATGTGCTGGGCGTCTTCGCACTGATCGCCAGCCTGTTCACCTTGGCGGCGATACTCAAATTCGCGCATGCGGCCTTCATGGGCTCGCCCGGCGCCGCTGCCGAACATGCACAGGAAGCACCCGCGATCATGCTGGTGCCGATGGGCATCCTCACCGCAGGCTGTGTTGCCGTCGGCATGATGCCGGGAATATTGCTCGTGCCGATTGCCACCATCCAGCAAAGCCTCGGCATGGTTCCGATTGTCGCCACCTGGACCGGCGCATTGCCGGGTACCGGCGGATGGCATCCGGGCGTGCTCTCGGTGCTGCTGCTTGCACTGGCCGGTATTACCACGCTTTACCTGCGCCTCGGTCGCGGCGGTGCTGCGGTAATCCGTTCGCCGATCCACCTGTGCGGTGTTGCCGATATCGCTCCGGCCACGGCTAATGTCGGCGCCTCCAACCTGTTTGAAACACCGGATGCCGTGATCCGCGGCTTGCTGCACGCCAAGCACGACACGGGCTACAGCGACGATGACGATGAACTCGTTGCCGATAGTCACGCTGCCCCCACTGCAACCAAGCCGGCTTAAGGGAGAACCAACATGCTTGAATCACTCTACACTCCATTCGCTGCACTGCTCTTCCCCGGCGGCTTGTTTGCCCTGGCGCTCGGTCTGGCCCTTAAAGGGTTTGACCGGAGGCTGGCAGCTCGCCTCCAGGCGCGCGTCGGACCTCCCCTGGCGCAGCCCCTGTACGATCTGGTCAAATTGGCCAAAAAACGCACCATGGTGCCGGACATCGCCTGCGAGCCGGTATTCCTCGGCGCTCCGCTGATCGGCACCATCTCGATGGCACTGGCCGCCGCACTGGTACCCATCCCCGGTTTCTACACACCCGACCCGGTGCTCGGCGATTTGCTGGTGCTGCTCTATCTGCTCACCGTTCCGGCCATTGTGTTGATGGTCGCCGGTTCCGCTTCCGGCTCGCCCTTCGGTGCGATCGGCTTCTCGCGCGAAATGGCGATGATGCTGGCCTACGAAGGTCCGCTGGTACTGGTGGTCGCGGCAGTGGCGATGCGTACCGGTCTGGGCATGGGCGGATTGGTCAGCTTTTCGCTGACCGACATCATTGCTTACCAGCAGACGCACGGCGCCTTCCTGTTCGACCCGGTGATGTGGCCTGCGCTGCTCGCCTTCCTCGCCTTCTATCCGGCCAATCTCGGCATCATTCCCTTCGACATCCCCGAAGCGGAAACCGAAGTGCTGGAAGGTCCGCTGCTGGAATATTCGGGTCCTGCATTGGGTCTGTTCAAAATCATGTCGGCGCTGAAAGCAGTGGTGGTGCTTGGCCTCGGCGTGGCGCTGTTCTACCCGATTGCGCCTGCGGGCGCGGCAGGTCTGCTGGTGCAAGTCGCCAAGATGGTGCTGCTGATGCTGATCGGTGTCACCGTGGTGCGCGTCTCCTGCGGCCGCATGCGCATCGACCAGGCCTTCTACTTCTTCCTGAAATGGCCGCTGCTGCTGTCGATACTCTCCGTCGCCATCGTTGCCCTAGTCTAACGGGCATGAAAACTGTACCGCACCAGATGATGAAACATACCACGCCCGTTTCCCCCTATCCAACTTTCCCCCGGAGGGAGAAAGAGCAAACGAATCGCTTCGCGAGTTTCAAGTTAACGAGGAATATGCCATGACTTCCCTGATTCAAACACTCTCCGCCCAAACCCGCCGCATGGCGTCGATGTCGCCGTGGATCTACCGCATCA
>CAYOJU010000009.1:39829-45313 GCA_964404355.1 uncultured Sideroxydans sp.
CTCTCCGCCCAAACCCGCCGCATGGCGTCGATGTCGCCGTGGATCTACCGCATCAATGCCGGTTCCTGCAACGGCTGCGACGTCGAATGCGCGACCACGGCGCTGATCCCGCGCTACGACGTCGAACGCCTCGGCTGCCAATACTGCGGCAGCCCGCGCCATGCCGACATTGTGCTGATCACCGGACCGCTGACAGCACGCGTCAAGGACGCCGTCATGCGTGTCTATGCCGAAGTCCCCGACCCCAAGGTCACCGTGGCGGTGGGTGTGTGCCCGATCTCGGGCGGTATCTTCCGCGACGGTTACGCTGTGCTGGCACCGATCAGCCAGCACCTCCCGGTCGACGTGAATATCCCCGGTTGCCCGCCGCGTCCGCAAGCCATTATTGAAGGCATCGCCCAGGCCATCGCCATCTGGCGCGAACGTCTTTGAATCGAAAAGGGAACGATCATGAACTACATCAAAACTTTGATTCGTAACCTGATACGCGGGCCATCCACCGTGAGCTATCCTTTCGGCCCGGCATGGACGCCGAAGCGGTTTCGCGGTCGCGTCCAATTCAAGCTTTCCAGTTGCACCGGCTGCCGAGCCTGCGAGCAGGTCTGCGCTCCAGCCGCCATTCGCTTCGACAAAACGCCGGAGGGACTGCGCTTTATGTTGTGGCACAACACCTGCGTGTTCTGCGGCTTGTGCGAGTACTACTGTCCCACCGACGCCATCCACCAGACCGACGACTGGCACATGGCTCACGCCACCGAACACCAGTACGAAATGGTAATACGCGAGGTCATTCCCTACGTCAGTTGCACCAAATGCGGTGCCAAGGCGCTTGCCAGCGCACCCAACCCCGTTGGCGTCGTACCACCGTTCACCGCCGAGGAAATCGAACAGCAACGTAACCTTTGCCCGGGCTGCCGCAAGACAGCTTTGGAAGAAAGAGGAGTCACAGCATGAGCATCCTTCCCGACAACATCGAATTGCGCCTGGCGGCTGTCGCACCGTCCGGTATTGAGTTCACCAGCAGCACAAACGCCAAAGGCGTCGGTTGCGCCTGGTGCCGACTGGCCAGCAAGGACGATCTGCGGTCCGTCGCCGCGTTCATGAAAGGAATGGGCGCGCGTTTATCGACAATTACCATTTTGCAGCCCAAGGCCCCGTCAGCGCCGCCCCCCCAAGAAGGCGAGACACCGGTCGTTCCGACATTCTTTGGTGGAGTCGCCAGCGATGGCAAAACATTCGAAATCGACTACCACTTTGACGTCGATGGGGACACGCTGACGCTGGTCGTTCACGTGCCTTATGGCGGCGATGTGGAATCGCTGACACCGCTGTTCCGTTGCGCCGATTGGCCAGAACGTGAACTGATGGAGCTCTATTCCGTCGTCGTCCGCGGCCATCCGGATCCGCGCCGCCTGTTTATCGATCCGGGTATCGAAGGTGCCGTGCTGGAACGCCTGATTCCCTTTTCAACACTGGTCAACAGCGCCACGACCAAGGGCTTGTGGGAAAAAATTCTGGCTCTGAAAGGGGTTCAATCATGAGTAACTTTACCGTTCCAGTCGGGCCGCTGCATGTGGCCCTCGAGGAACCGATGTATTTCCGCGTCGACGTGCAGGGCGAAACGGTCTCGAATGTGGACATCCATGCCGGTCACGTGCATCGCGGCATCGAGTACCTGGTGACCAAGCGCAATGTGTTCCAGAACCTGGTATTGACCGAGCGCATCTGCTCCCTCTGCTCCAACAGCCACCCGCAGGCCTACGCAATGGCCATCGAGCAGATTGCCGGGCTCACCGTGCCGCCGCGCGGTGAATACATGCGAGTCATCGCGGACGAGATCAAGCGCGTTGCATCGCACCTGTTCAACGTCGGTATTCTCGCCCACCTGGTCGGTTTCGAATCGCTGTTCATGCAGGTCATGGAAGTACGCGAAATGATGCAGGACGTAAAGGAATCGGTGTTCGGCAACCGCATGGATCTCGGCGCCAATGTCATCGGCGGCGTGCGCTTCGATATCGATGCAGAGCGTATTGCCTACATCAGGGAGCAACTCGACCTCATCGCTCCGGCGGTTGCGGAGATCACCGCACTCTACCGGACCAACAGTTCGATTCTCGACCGCACGCGCGGCATTGGTGTCCTCTCTCATGCCGATGCCATCGACTGCTCCGTGGTGGGACCGGTCGCGCGCGCCTCCGGCATCAACTATGACGTTCGCGTCAAGGCGCCCTACTCGGCCTACGACCGCCTCGAAGTAAAAGTACACACATTGGCCGACGGCGACGTCTGGTCGCGCGCGATGATCCGTCTGGCCGAGGTCGCCACCGCCATCGACATCCTGCGCCAGTGTCTCGACAATCTGCCCGGGGGACCGACCTCGTGCACCACGGAACGACCGCCGATCCCGGTCGGCGAGGCTATCGGCAAGTGCGAAGCCCCGCGTGGCGAACTCATCTATTACGTGCGCATGACCGACTCGCCGAGACCGGAGCGGGTCAAGTGGCGCGTACCGAGTTTCATGAACTGGGATGCCTTGCGCATCATGCTAAAAGAGGCCAAGCTCGCCGACATTGCCATTATTGTGAACAGCATCGATCCGTGCGTTTCCTGCACGGAGCGGTAATCGTTTTTTAAACCCGCGGAGAACTGGCTCACAACACCGGGATTCCGTCATATCAAGGAGTGCATCATGGCTTACAAAATCATCCCCAACTTGTGCAACGGCTGCGGCGCCTGCGAGTCTGAATGTCCGAACAAGGCTATCAGCCATGTCGAAAAGCTATTCACCATCGACCCGAATAAGTGCAAGGAATGTCAGGGTGTATATGACAGCCCGATGTGTGCCCAGCTTTGCAATACCGATGCTTGCGTACCTGCATGAGCCAGACAGGGAATTCAGGTCGGCTCAGACTGAACAATGCAATGTGTCACAAATAGTGACAACAACAAAAAGGGGGCTTTGAATCCCTTGTATCTATTTTTTCACTGTGGAATGCTGAAATCCGGACGCACGAATCGCGTCATGGTTTGTAATGATTCCATCACTTCAGGAGAGCATCATGGCTTACAAAATTATTCCCAACCTGTGTAACGGCTGCGGCGCCTGCGAATCCGAATGTCCGAACAAGGCTATCAGCCACGTCGAAAAGGTATTCACCATCGACCCGAATAAGTGCAAGGAATGTCAGGGTGTATATGACAGTCCGATGTGCGCACAGCTTTGCAACACCGACGCCTGCGTACCGGCCTGAACCTTTTTCACGCATCCGAATGTTATTGAGAGGTCGCTATGGATATCTATGAAGAAATCATTAACATGCGAAAACAAGGCCGAACCACTGCGCTGGCTTCAATCATCAACACTATGGGGTCTATTCCTTCGTCAGACACGGCCAAAATGCTGGTGCGCGACGACGGCAGCATCGTCGGCACCATCGGCGGCGGCGCGGGTGAGATGGAGGTAATCCAGATCGCCCGCGAAGTCATCAATAAAGGGAAACCCCAGACCATCAGCTTCAACCTCACCAAGCGCCCCGGAATCGATGCCGGTATGGTTTGCGGCGGCAGTCTGGATATTTTCGTGGAACCCATCATGCCAAACCCGACCCTGTATATTATTGGTGCCGGTCACACTGGCCTTACCACCTTCCGCGCTGCCCGCTCCGCCGGGTTTGATGTGGTCGTCGTCGACGAACGCAAGGCATTCGCCAATCGTGATCGCTACCCGGATGCCAAGGAAATCGTGGTTGGCGAACTGGATGAAGCGTTGGCCCAACTGTCGCTTACACCCGCATCCTTTGTCGTATCGCTTACCCCCGGTCACCAGACCGACATGCGCGTACTACGCTGGGCTCTCGGCACCGAAGCAAGCTACATCGGCATGATGGGCTCCAAGCGCAAAGTCACCGGAATCTTTCAGGAGTTGCAAAAGGAAGGTATTCCGGCAGAGCGCTTCGCCAATGTGCATGCACCGATCGGGCTCAACATTGGTGCCGACACACCGGAAGAAATAGCGATCTCAATCGTAGCCGAACTGATCGCTTGCCGCCGTCACTGTAGTGCAAATGTAGTCCATCTCGGATTGTCTCCCGTTCAGGAGGATGTCCGGTTAATGAAAGTTGGTTAGCCAACCTTGGTTTTTGCAGTTGCCGTCCTTGTTTCACCCTGTGCATAACAACAATAATAAACAGGCCATAACAATAACAATATCGTTTCCGTTTTTTGTTGCAAACCGTATCTCAATTCTGTGAATTACAACAACAAGGAGATAGCAATGAAACGAATTATCATTAATGTGAACGGCGTAGACAGGCCGTTAATTTCCGACCCTGACGCAACGCTGGCAACCGCGCTACGTGAGCAATTGCTGCTCACCGGCTGCAAGGTGTGCTGCGACAACGGCCAGTGCGGCACCTGTACGGTGCTCATCGACAACAAACCGATCAAGGCTTGCATGGTTCCGGTCAGCAAATTCCAGAACGGCGAAAAGATCGTCACCATCGAAGGCATCGGCACTGCCGACAACCTGCACCCGTTGCAAGTGTCGTGGATGGTTCACGGCGGCGCACAGTGCGGCGTCTGTACACCAGGCTTCCTGATGTCGGCAAAAGCCCTTCTCGATCAAAACAAAAACCCGTCGCGCGAAGATGTGCGTACCTGGTTCAACCGCAACCGCAATGCCTGCCGCTGCACCGGCTACAAACCGCTGACCGATGCCGTGATCGATGCAGCAGCGATCATGCGCGGCGAAAAAACGAAAGAGGATCTGATCAAGACCAGCCAGCCGGTCGATAACGGCAGCATCCTCGGCTCCAAATACCGTCGTCCTTCCGCACTGGCTAAAGTTACCGGCACCTGGGATTTCGGCGCCGATGTCACCATGCACATGCCGCCCGACACGCTGCATCTGGCACTGGTTCAGGCAAAGGTCTCGCATGCCAACATTAAAGGCATCGATGCCTCCGCTGCCGAGAAAATGCCCGGCGTATTCAAGGTAATTTCCTGGAAGGATATCAAGGGCAAGAACGCCATCACCGGATTGATCACCTTTCCCACCAACAAGGGCGACGGCTGGGATAGACCGATCCTGTGCAAGGACAAGGTGTTCCAGTTCGGTGATGCCATTGCCGTTGTTGCAGCCGACACGGTGGAACATGCCCGTGCCGCAGCAGAGAAGGTCAAGGTTGATCTGGAAATTCTGCCAGCCTACATGGACGGTTGGGCTGCCCAGGCACCCGACGCGCTGGAGATTCACCCCGGCGTACCCAACGTGTATTACGAGCAGGGTGTGAAAAAGGGCGAGGAAACCGCCCCCATCATGGCCAAGGCTGCACATGTGGTCGAAGCGGAAACGTATTGCAGCCGCCAGCCGCACTTGCATCTGGAACCGGACTGCGGTTGCGCCTATTTTGACGACGACGGCATTCTGACCATCCAGTCGAAGAGCATCGGCCTGCACCTGCACCACGCCATGATCGCTCCGGG
>CAYOJU010000009.1:45413-47893 GCA_964404355.1 uncultured Sideroxydans sp.
CACGGTCCCTATTCCGAGTTCGGCGACTTGCTGACGACACGCCAGGCCCAGTTCACCGGTGCTGGCTACGACATCAAGAACATCCGCGGTCTGGGCAAGACAGTCTGTACCAACCACGCCTGGGGTTCAGCCTTCCGTGCCTACGGTTCGCCACAAGCCTTCCTGTCCTCGGAAACCGCGATGGACATGCTGGCCGAGAAATTGGGCATGGATCCGCTGGAACTGCGCCTCAAGAACGCCTATCGCCCCGGCGCCACCACGCCGACCGGCCAGGTACCCGATGTCTTCGTGGTCGACAAGCTGCTGGAGATGATCAAGCCCAAGTGGGAAGAAGCGAAGAAGCGCTGCAAGGCCTTCAACGTTGCCGGCAAGAAGCGCGGCGTCGGCATTTCCATCGGCATCTATGGTTGCGGACTGGATGGACAAGACAGCTCCGCAGCAGCCGTGGAACTGACTGCTACTGGTGTCACCGTCTATGACGCATGGCAGGATCACGGTCAGGGTGCCGATCTGGGCACACAGACCTTCGCGCACCACACATTGCAGCCTCTGAAACTGAAGCCGGAGCAAATCAGGCTGGTCATGAACACAACCGATCAGCCCAACAGCGGCCCGGCCGGCGGTAGCCGTTCCAACGTCTTCGTCGGCAACGCCATCCGCGTCAGTTGCGAAATGCTGCTCAACGCCATGCGCAAGCCAGACGGCAAATATCGCACTTACGCCGAAATGGTCGCGGAGAAAATTCCTCTGCGCTACGAAGGCAAGTGGGTGGCTGCGGACTGCACGGCTATTTCCTCCGAAACCGGCCAGGGCAATCCGTTCCCGATCTATATGTACGAAGTATTCGTACCCGAGGTCGAGGTCGATCTGGAAACCGGCAAAGTGACGGTGGTCAAGTTCACCACGGCAGTAGACGTGGGCACGATCATCAATCGCACAACAGTGGACGGCCAGATCTACGGCGGTCTCGCCCAGGGTATCGGTCTGGCACTGAGCGAGGACTTCGATGATCTGAAGAAGCACACCAACCTGCTCGACTGCGGCCTGCCTTACCCGCGCGACATCCCGGACGACATGGAAATCATGTATCTGGAAACGCCGCGTCCGCTCGGGCCGTTCGGTGCAGCAGGCGTCGGCGAAGCACCGCTGACGGCGCCACACCCGGCCATCCTCAACGCTGTCTACAACGCCTGCGGCGTGCGCATCCTCAAGGTGCCCGCACTGCCGGAAATCGTCAAGAAAGCGCTGGATGAAAAAGCAGCAGGCAAGTCCGGAGTCGTTCCGGCTCATAACTGAGCCAAAAGCTGGCAGGAGCGGGAGCTTTGCTTCCGCTCCCCGCCGCTTGAAGTTGTAACAAGCAATTGCGCCACGGATGAACACGGATTTTCAATGGCTAGCCCGCATTCCGAATACCCTATGGGGGAATGACGGGTTGATTTGAGCGCCCGGTTTTACCAGTGATAATCCGTGTTCATCTGTGGCGAATTGCCGTTTTCAGGTTACCCAAGGAAAAGAGCAATCATGGACGGTCAGCAAGTCAAAGACTGGGAATACCACTGCATCGAGGAATCCCCGCCTGCATGCACTGCCGCCTGCCCCGTGCATGTAGATGTGCGCGGCATGATGGAGTTGATGCGCAAAGGTGACTTCAAGGCCGCGCACACGCTGTTTTCCCGCATCGTACCGTTCTCCGGTATTATCGGCCGAATCTGCGATCACCCCTGCGAAAGGTCATGCAAGCGCAGTGAAGCCGGCGAAGCCATCCGTATTCATGAACTGGAGCGCTCTTGTGTAAGCTCCGGTTTCGATGCTATCCCTTTCCGCGTCAACAAGCAGCTGGCGCGCAAACGTATCGCCGTTGTCGGCGCCGGTCTTTCCGGCCTTACTGTCGCCGCGGAACTGCTAATCAAGGGCCATGCCGTTGTTGTCTTCGAAGAAAAACCTGTGTCGCTGGATAGGCTGCGCCGCTACGACGCCAACGTGCTGCCAGCAACTGCGATTGATGCCGACTTGGCCCGCTTCGACGGTACTGGTCTGGAACTGCACCTGAACGAGACTATCGATCTGGCGTCCGCCATCGCCACACTGGCAAACGATTTCGACGCCATCTATCTCGGCCTGGGTCCCACTCCCTTGCCCACCATGCGCGACGTTCTTGCGCTCACAGCCGATGATCGCATCGCGATTGACCCGCTGACCTTCGCCACCAGCCACCCGAAAGTTTTCGCGGGCGGCAGCCAGCGCTACGGCGCGGGCTACTCGCCCATCACCTCGTTGCAGGACGGCCGCTATGCTGCGCTATCCATTGATCGCCTGTTGCAGGGCGCCTCGCTGACGGCGAACCGCGATACCCAGGGTGCGCAGCCAACACGGCTTTACGTCAACACCGCCCGCCATGCGCCTTTGACAGCAATCGTGCCGGTTAATCCGCTGCGCGGTTACAGCCAGGAAGAAGCAATCGCCGAAGCGACGCGATGCTT
>CAYOJU010000010.1:0-9738 GCA_964404355.1 uncultured Sideroxydans sp.
TACACCACCGTCAATCACATGAAAGACTTGCCGCTGCACGGTGGCAAGGAAGTGGCGTTCGTCGGCCGTTCCAACGCAGGCAAGTCGAGCGCGATCAACACGCTGGCCAACCACACGCGCCTGGCCTACACCAGCAAAACACCGGGCCGCACACAGCACCTGAATTATTTCTCGCTGGGTGAAAACAATTATCTGGTGGACCTGCCGGGCTATGGTTATGCCAAAGTGCCGCCCGATGTACAGGCACATTGGGAACATCTCCTGAGCGAGTACCTGCAAACCCGCGAAGAACTATGTGGGCTGGTGGTCATCATGGATGCGCGGCATCCGCTAACCGAGCGCGATCAAGGCATGCTGGGCTGGTTCGCCCCGACCGGAAAGCCGATCCACATCCTGCTTACCAAATCCGACAAACTCAGCCGGCAGCAATCAACACAGACGTTGCGCGACGTTAAAGCATTTTTGCATGAACATTTCCCGCATTGCACGGCGCAGCTGTTTTCCAGTTTGAAGAAAGTGGGAACTGATGAAGCGGAAGGCGTGATCGCGAGCTGGTTTTACGCTAAAGAAGAAAATCCAAACGAGTAAACCAGACTAGATGTCTGTATTTGGATTTACCAGCAGAAAATTCAAATGGCTGATGGAACTACTAGCCATTCCACTAGGCTTTCAAAAGACGAAAGCCAAGTGGCTGGTTATAAGCCAGACAAGGCGCCCGCAGAAAAACCGCCGCGCCGCATGCATTAAGTATGCAAGCAAGGTTTTCCGAGGGCAACGCCGTATGGCGACGCCATTTGGATTTTACAGGCAAAAAAACGCCCCCGAACCAAAGGGGGAGGTTCAGGGGCTTGAAGGTCTTAACAGGGGTTAAGACACCCGCTCAGGGAGGAGAAACGGGAAGCAACTTGCGTTGCTCACGTGTTCAGACGGGACTGTGCGAAAATAGTTCCAGCGACTTTGAAAATTTCAGGAATAACTATGCAAACACTCGGACAATACTCTAGCAAACGCATGCGCCGTATGCGCCGCGACGCCTTTTCACGCGACCTGATGCGCGAGCACATACTCACTCCGGCGGATTTTATCTACCCGGTTTTTGTGCTCGAAGGCAGCAACAAAGTCGAGGATGTGAAGTCCATGCCGGGAGTACAGCGCAAGACTTTGGACCTTTTGCTCAAGGATGCCGAGCAATGCGTGAAGCTGGGCGTTCCTGTCATGGCGCTTTTCCCGGTGATTGACGCGCCGCTGAAAAGTCTGGATGCGTGCGAGGCTTTCAACCCGAACGGTCTTGTCCCGCGCGTCGTTGCCGAACTGAAAAAGAATTTCCCCGAACTCGGTGTAATGACCGACGTCGCACTCGACCCCTACACCACCCATGGCCAGGACGGCCTGATCGATGACAGCGGCTATGTGCTCAACGACGAAACCGTGGAAGTCCTGGCGAGACAGGCACAGTGCCATGCCGCTGCCGGCGCCGACATCGTGGCACCTTCCGACATGATGGATGGACGTATCGGCGCGATTCGCACGGCGCTGGATGAACACAACCGCATCTTCACCCGCATCATGGCCTATTCAGCCAAATATGCCTCGAGCTTTTACGGCCCGTTCCGTGACGCGGTCGGTTCCAGCGGCAACCTGGGCAAGGGCAACAAGCACACCTACCAGATGGACCCTGCCAATTCCGACGAGGCACTATGGGAAGTCGGCCTGGACTTGCAAGAAGGCGCGGATATGGTCATGGTCAAGCCCGGCATGCCCTACCTCGACATCGTGCGCCGCGTGAAAGACGAATTCAAGGCCCCGACTTTTGTTTATCAGGTGAGCGGCGAGTACGCCATGCTGAAAGCGGCCGCGCAGAATGGCTGGCTGAACGAAGAGGCATGCGTGCTGGAAGCATTGCTGGCGTTCAAGCGTGCTGGTGCGGACGGGATACTGACTTACTTTGCGCTGGATGCGGCGAGGTGGTTAAAAGGCTAATGAACACAATGCACAATATCCACCGGTAGTGCATTTGAAGGTGTCTACATTACATTATGAGATTTAAGAGTCTTCTCTCTTTCCTCTTTGCTGTAGCCCGCGTAGGGCGCAATAACCAACGGGCATTGCGCCGTATGAATCCCGTCGGTGCAAAGCGCTTCGCTTATTGCACCCTACATCTCTGTAACCGCGTGGGCACAAAACGTGCCCAGCCTACGAACTGGATGAGTCTTGCAGCACGAGTGTCCTGAAAAACAAAAGCCAGCATCAATCGAAATCGATGCTGGCTCCTGAGCTGAAAAATCCCTAAGCAGTTTTCTTTGTTGTTTTCTTGGTTGTTGCTTTTTTTGCGGCAGGTTTCTTAGCAGCAGGCTTCGCTGCAACTTTCTTCGTAGCTGTCTTGGCCTTGGTCGTAGCGACCTTGGTGGTTTTCTTTACCGCGGGTTTATCGACAGCTGTCTTGGACGTAGTCTTCTTCACAGTCGCCTTGGGTTTGGCCGCTACTTTTTCTTTGGCAGTCTTGGCCTTGGTTGTTGCTTTCTTCGCGGCGGGTTTCCGGGGCGTCTTGGTCTTTCCTGTTCCGCCCTTCGCCGCCTTGGCAGCGATCAATTCAAGTGCCTCTTCCAGCGTCACCGCTTCAGGCGTTATGTCCTTGGGCAAAGTGGCGTTGATCTTGGCGTGGCGAACATAGGCACCGTAGCGCCCGCTGCACACTTCGATGGGTGCCTTGTCAGCAGGGTGCTCACCCAACGTGCGCAACACGGTGTTGCCGCCAGTCCTTGCTTGGGCAAGCAGTTCCACAGCGCGATCGAGGCCGATGTCAAAAATGCTGTCTGTACGCGGTATGGATTTGAATTTCCCATCATGGCCGATGTAGGGTCCGAAGCGGCCGATGTTGACGATGACTTTTTTGCCGGTCTCTGGGTGAGTTCCTACTTCTCTTGGAAGCGATAGCAGCTTTAAAGCAGTGGCAAGGTCAGCCTGTTCCAGCGGAAATTCTTTTTGCCAGGAAACGCGTTTTGGCTTGGTCTTTGCACCCTCTTCCACTTCGCCGAGTTGCACATAGGGACCGTATGGCCCACGTAACAGCAGTACGATTTGTCCAGTGTCCGGATGCACTCCCAGTTCTTTGCGTGCCTCTCCGGCGTCTTCCTCGCCACCAAGGCTGCGCGTGTAGTCACATTCGGGATAGCCTGTACAGCCGATGAAACTGCCACGTTTGCCAAGCCGTTTGGATAGAGGCTTGCCACATTTCGGGCAGGGCTCTTCAAGAATTTCAGTACCCGGGCGATCGACGTCTTTTTTCTCACCCAGCAGTTTGTTGAAGCCTTTCCAGAATTCTTCCAGAACGGGAATCCAGTCGCGCTTGCCCTCGGAAATATCATCCAGTTCATCTTCCAGGTTCGCGGTGAATCCGTAATCCACATAGCGTGTGAAGTGCTCATTCAGAAACTTGATGACAACGCGGCCCACATCGGTGGGCATAAAGCGCTTTTTGTCGAGCGTGGCATATTCTCTGGCTTGCAGCGTGGAGATGATGGTGGCATAGGTGGAAGGGCGGCCAATACCGTATTCTTCCAGCGCCTTGACCAGACTAGCTTCGGAAAAACGCGGCGGTGGCTGCGTGAAATGTTGTTCGCCGTAAAGTTTATCTACCGGCAGTACATCACCCTCGACCAGCGGCGGTAATTTTGCGCTGTCTTCCTCTTCGGCATCGTCCACGTCTTCCATGTACACGCCAATGAAGCCAGGGAATACCAGCGTCTGGCCGGAGGCACGGAACAGGGTGTCGTCACTGCTCAAGCGGATATCGACACTCACGGTGTCGAAACGCGCGGGCGACATCTGGCTCGCCAGCGTGCGTTTCCAGATCATTTCATACAAACGCATCTGGTCGATGTTCAGGTGCTCGCGCAGACTGTCGGGTGTACGCAGGATAGAAGTCGGGCGGATTGCTTCGTGCGCTTCCTGCGCATTCTTGGCTTTGCTCTTGTAGACAGGTTGCTTGGCCGGCAGGTATTCGGCGCTGAAGTTGTCGCCGATGTACTGGCGAATTTCGGCAACGGCTTCGTTGGCCAAGTTCACAGAATCGGTACGCATGTAGGTGATCAGACCGACTGTTCCACCGCCAATATCAACACCTTCATACAACGATTGCGCGGTGCGCATGGTGCGGTCGGAAGTCATGCCCAGCTTGCGCACGGCTTCCTGTTGCAAAGTCGATGTTGTGAACGGTCCGGTAGGGTTGCGTTGCTTGGCTTTCTTCTCGACGCGCACAACTTTAGGCGGCAATTTGGCGTCGTTGAGCTTTGCATGAATCGCGTCGTATTCGGCTTGGCTGCCGATGCTGAGTTGCTCCAGCTTCTTGCCCTGAAACTGGAACAGCTTGGCGGTAAAAGGAATGCTGTTCTTCTGGCTGTCCAGATGTACGGACCAGTATTCCTGGCTCTTGAACTTTTCAATCTCAAGTTCGCGCTCAACAATAAGACGCAGCGCCGGACTTTGCACGCGACCGGCTGATAAACCCGGGCGAATCTTGCGCCACAGCAAGGGTGAAAGATTGAAACCGACCAGATAATCCAGTGCACGACGGGCCTGCTGCGCATTGACCAGTGGAATGGAAATTTCGCGTGGGTTTGCTACTGCGGCCTGGACTGCAGACTGGGTGATCTCGTAGAACACCACGCGCTGCATTGTCTTGCCCTTGAGCGCGCGCTTGCCTTTCAGCAGCTCGGATATGTGCCAGGCAATTGCCTCCCCTTCCCTGTCCGGGTCGGGTGCGAGAAAGATATGGTCTGCTGCCGCTGCAGCCTTGGCAATTTCATCGACGTGTTTTGCGTTGCGTGCAATTGTTTCGTACTTCATGGCGAAGTTGTCGTCGGGATCGACCGCGCCGGTTTTGGGGATCAGGTCGCGCACGTGACCGTACGAAGCAAGAACTTCGAAATCCTTGCCAAGATATTTTTTCAGGGTCTTGGCCTTGGCCGGAGACTCGACGATGAGAAGGTTGGTTGCCATTAATATATGTTCAGTGTGCTTGCGACGCGTCTGCTGGGGTGAGCAAATCTTCGATAATCATCGGGTCCAGGTCCTCATGCTGGCTCCACAACACCATCAGTACGATGAGTTTGAGTTTGTCCAATGACAAGCTCTTGCGGCCCAGCGCAAGTACACGATCAATGATCATTTCGCGCTCTATCGGGGTGATGACCTTGTTATGTTCCCAGAACGAGAGAAAACGCAGCCCTTCAGGACCGACGCGTTGTTCCTCAAAGTCAGTGTAAAGGCGGATACCGCTGTGGTTGATACTCTCGGGATAAGCCGTTCCGGTCAGCTGCTGCAAGCCGGATAACCAGGTCAGCGCCTGGTTGATATCATCTTCTTCAAAGCCAGCTGCGCTCAGTTTTACCGAGAGTTTGTCGTGGTCGGGATAGCTACCAATATCAAAGTAGCTCTCGAAGAGAAAAAGCAAAATGTCGAACATGTATAAGTATTGTCAGGTGATGCGTTGATATAACCCGCCGGGCAAAGAAGCGATGTGTCCGTCGAGTTCCAGTTGCAACAGGATGGCGGATAGCTCGCCTATCGTCAAGCCACTGCGTTGCGCAAGGCTTTCCACATCGAGCGGATCGAAGCCCAAATGCACGAACAACGGGTGTTCCGGGGCAATTGCCTGAGTAAGCGCTGTTCCTGGATAACCCAGCTCCTCCAGTATGTCCCCTGCGGATTCAACCAGTTTTGCTCCCTGTTTGATCAGTGCGTGGCAACCCTTCGACTGTGGCGAATGGATGGAACCCGGGACAGCAAACACTTCTCTGCCCTGTTCCAGGGCCATACGCGCCGTGATGAGAGAACCGCTTTGCACCGACGCTTCCACCACCAGACAGCCCAAGCTTAGCCCGCTGATGATACGGTTACGGCGCGGGAAGTTGGCTGCAAGGGGCGGCGTTCCCAGCGGAAATTCGGAAATGATGGTTCCTTCCTGTGCCAGGCGGTGCGCGAGTTCGCGATTGGCAGCGGGATAGACCTTATCCAGTCCGGTGCCGACCACGGCAATGCTGGAGCCAATTCCCTGCAAACCGCCCAGATGCGCGGCAGCGTCAATACCATGCGCCATGCCACTGACGATGCAGAACCCGGCTTCGGATGTTGAATTTGCAAATGCTTCGGCATTGCGCAGGCCTTGGGTTGTAGCGTTGCGGCTGCCTACGACAGCCAGCGACTTCACATTCAATAGGTCCAGACGGCCTTTGACGTACAAAAGCAAAGGGGGGTCGGAGATATTAAGCAATAACTGCGGGTACTCCGCGTCGGCTAAGGTAAGAATGCGGTTGAGCGGATCTTCCATCCATGCGGCGACTGCAGAAAATACAGATTCATCGACACCCGTTGCGACGGCTTGCGCCACAGCGGGTTTGACATGTTTTGCAAGGGAGGAAACCGAGGCGGCTAAAATAGAATCCGGCGTTCCGAATGCCTGCAACAAACGCCGCATACCCTCATTGCCCAACCCGGGAGTCTGGCTCAGGGAAACCCACGACGCGAGCGAAGCGTCGAGTGGCATGATTTACTCGGGTGAACTCGCGCGATCCCCGATGTACACCGGCAAACGCGTCTCCATGACTACGCCATAAGAAACTTTGTCGAAGACGCGGAAGACGAATAGCAGACCATAGCGCATGTCTGGTAAAACGATATTTCTCTTGAATATGTTATCGCTACGAATGACTTCACCAGCCTGATACAGCGCCAGCACATGTCCGTTTTCCAACCCGTCGCGACGGCCCTTGTTAATCGTGATAATGGAATTCTGGCCGGCCTGATCTACACCACCGTAGATGGAAATAATCTTGGCTGAAATATTCTTTTCAGGCGCATGCGGCTGGTAATTGGTGGAGAAACCGGTCACGGCCTGGGCAAATCGGTCGCCTTTGTGTATTTCGAGAACAGAATGGGTAATTCTTAAAGTGGTCAGTTCGTCGAATTTTTCGACGGTAGCATCTCCCAAATAAACCACTTCATGACCCAAGACCTCATGCGTATCCGGATCCTTGAAGGTAATGCTGGGGCGATAGATCTGCCAGCGTTCACCCTTGTTGTCGGGCATGTTTTTCGCGTAGGCAATATCATCTGTACCCAAAAGCTGACGTTGCTCATAAGTTCCGGCCAACAAGGGAGCTCCAGCCAGCTCATCATCTTCAAAAACCAGGGGACGCGCAAGGAAGGGACCAATATCTTTCAACGATATCATCGCGATGGCATCACCTTTGCCCCTGACTTCACGTGCCCTGGGCGAAAGCTTGGTCACACCAGCATCAGACGAAATATTGCCCTCAGTGATGGAGGGTACCTCTCCCGTTTCTGCGGTTGCGTTTCTCCCTTCGGGAACGGGAATTTGCTCGGGAGCTACCTCACCCACCCTTAAAGTGTGCGTGCTTTGATCCAGATATACGACGTTACCCGGATAGATCCAGTGGGGATCTTTGATCGTGTCCTTGTTGTAACCCCAAATTTGCGGCCATTTCCAGGGATCTTTGAAGAATTTGGCGGAGATGTCCCAGAGTGTGTCACCTTTGACTACAACGTAATGATCAGGCGCGTTTTCCTGCAACTGAAGTACGTCGGCAAATACGGCAATGGGCAACAGGAGACAAATCAGCGATATAATCTTGCGCATGGAAAACCCCAGCAAAGTAAGGAAAATGCGGTGTGATGTTTGCACGGCGGTTTAAATTCTGCATCTAGTCTCTTCAGTTGGCAAGCTTTTATGGCAATTCTCCCTATCCTGCAATACCCCGACGAGCGGCTGCACAAGGTCGCCAAGAAGGTCGAAATCGTTGATTCGTCCATCCGCAAGCTGGCGCGCGACATGGCGGAAACCATGTATGCTGCTCCGGGCATCGGCTTGGCAGCAACCCAGGTGGACAAGCACATCCGCCTGATTGTGATCGACATATCGGAAACGCATGGCGACCTTAAAGTGTTCATAAACCCTGAATTGGTAGAAAGCCAGGGAGAAAAGGAAAACGAGGAAGGCTGTCTTTCCGTTCCCGGTATCTACGAGAATGTCAGTCGCGCTGAATTTGTCACCGTGCGTGCCCTGGATGAAAACGGCAAATCGTTCACAATCATGGCCGAGGGCCTGATGGCAGTTTGCATCCAGCATGAAATGGATCATTTGCTGGGCCACGTGTTCGTCGAACGACTTTCGCATCTCAAACAAACCCGAATTCGTGCCAAGCTGAAAAAGCAGCGGCGCGAGACACTCTAAGACCGACTACGTGAAAATCATTTTTGCAGGCACACCGCAGTTTGCTGCCAGCGCATTGGCTGCACTGATCAAGGAACACCAGATCCTCGCAGTGCTCACCCAGCCGGACCGTCCGTCCGGGCGTGGCATGCAGTTGACTGCGAGTCCGGTAAAACAACTTGCATTGCAACAGGGCTTGCAGGTATTACAACCCGCCTCGCTGAAAAACGAAGATGCACAACAGGCCATCGCGCGGTTCGATGCAGATTTGATGGTAGTCGCGGCATACGGATTGATTCTGCCGAAAGCGGTTCTGCACATACCGCGACTGGGTTGCGTGAACATTCACGCCTCTCTGCTGCCGCGCTGGCGCGGTGCTGCACCTATTCAACGCGCCATTCTTGCGGGAGATGCCGAGACCGGCATCACCATCATGCAAATGGATGAAGGCCTGGATACCGGCGACATGTTGTTGAAAAAATACTGTGCCATCACAGGAGATGATACTGCACAGACCTTGCATGACAAGCTGGCGGAGCTAGGTGCACAAGCTATTGTTGAGGCCTTGCAGAAAATGGAACAAGGGAAACTGATTCCGGAAAAACAGGAAGAACAGCAAGCAACCTATGCGGCCAAGCTAACCAAGAGCGAAGCTCAACTGGATTGGAAACAGGACGCAGCGCAACTGGTACGCGCAGTACGCGGATATTTTCCCTTCCCAACTGCAAATGCCCTATTTGGTGAAACACAGATCAAAATACTGCGCGCCCATTTGGCTGAGGGCAAGCAGGCTGAACCCGGGCAGGTGATAGCCATGGACAATGGTCATATTCTGGTGGCCTGCGGCAAAGGCGCCCTTGCGCTGGAAGTATTACAGAAGCCTGGTGGCAAACCGTTACCGGTAGCACAATTCATACAAAGCTTGCCCATCAAAGTCGGCGATCGTTTCATTTCTGGCTGACCATGCAACGCATACAAATCGAAGCAGCCAGAACAGTACACAGGGTCGTTCACGACGGGCGAAATCTCACACAGGTATTGACGGAAGCGTTGCGCAGACAATCCGGGTTTAATCCGCAGGAACGCGGTGCACTGCAAGACCTGTGCTATGGCACACTGCGCTATCACTCACGCCTTGTCTGCATACTGGATAATTTGCTTGAGCGACCTTTGCAGGATGCGTCTTTGCAAAGCTTGCTGCTGGTGTCGCTTTATCAATTGCAATACACCAGGGCAAGCCAGCATGCCATTGTTGATCAGGCAGTGCGCGCAACAAAAAGTGCCTTTCCATCAGCGGGCGGACTGGTTAACGCTGTATTGAGAAATTTTCTGCGCAAGCAGACTGCGCTACTGGAAACTGCGGACCGGAAAGAAGCAAGCCGCTATGCCTATCCACAATGGTGGATCAACGCGCTCAAAGCGCAGTACGGCGAGAAAGCTGCGGCAATTCTTGAATCGGGAAACCGGCATCCGCCGATGACCTTGCGCATCAACGGCAGGCATACAAC
>CAYOJU010000010.1:9838-16410 GCA_964404355.1 uncultured Sideroxydans sp.
GCTGGTGGGACGGAATAGTCTTTCAGCGCATTCTGGCCGATGTTCCCTGCTCCGCTTCCGGTGTGGTTTGTCGCCACCCCGACATCAAGTGGCTGCGCAGGCCGGAGGACATAGAAAGCTTTGCGCTTCAGCAGCGCCGAATGCTGGAATCACTGTGGCCGCTGTTGGCCGGAGGTGGTAAATTGCTTTATGCGACCTGCTCCATCTTTGCGCGCGAAAATCAACAAGTCATCACCGCATTCCTTGAGAAGCACGATGATGCACTGAGGATCGAATTATCTGCACCGGGCATGACTGACGGTCAGTTGCTGCCAAACGAAGAACATGACGGGTTCTTTTATGCATTGCTGCAAAAACAGGCTTGAATGGCTGCTCAGGTCGATCACATTGATCGGACTGTGGCTATGCGCTTTCGCAGCCGTCGCTGAAGGCATATCCATCAGCAAGGCGGAAGCACGCCTGACCGAAGAGGGTTATCAACTTTCCGCCGATTACAACATCCAGTTGTCGCCGCTGGTGGAAACGGCGCTGAAACGGGGCGTCACACTGTATTTCGTCAGCGAACTGACAATCAACCGCTCGCGCTGGTATTGGTTGGATACCGATGTTGCCCGCGACGAACAAACCGCCAAACTTTCCTACAACGCACTCACCCAACAATACCGCATTACGCACGGCTCCCTGTTTCAGAGTTTCCTCGAATTGAAAGATGCCCTGCATGTACTTGGGCACCAAACATCAGCGCCTGTCCCGGTTGCGTCGCTGGACAAAAAAGGCGGTGGCTACTTTTCGCGGCTGCTGAAAAAAGGCAGCGAATGCTGCTCGGCCTTCGCTCAAATGCGGCTGGACGTGACGCAATTGCCCAAGCCGCTGCAAGTGAACGCCTTGACCAATGAGGACTGGAACCTGAAATCGGAACCGTATCGCTGGGTCATCAAGCCGGAAACAGCAGACACGGGGACCAAGCCATGAAATACCTGGTCATCATCAGCGGAATCGTCGGCGCCGCGCTTCTATACCTGTTATCCAGCGCAAGCGCCAATACCGATCTGTTCTCGCATAACTATTATGTGCTGCTGGTAATGACAGGGATGCTGGCCCTGGCCCTTGCGGGCTTGCTTGCTTCACAGGCCTGGCACCTGCGTACCAAGCTCAAACAAAAGGTATATGGGGCAAAACTGACTTTACGCCTGGTCACGATATTTTCGGTGATTGCGATCATGCCGGGTTTTCTGGTCTACGCCGTTTCAGTGCAGTTCCTCAGCAAGAGCATTGAATCGTGGTTTGATGTGCGCGTGGAAAAAGCGCTGGAAGGCGGGTTGAATCTGGGTCGCAGCTCACTGGAAAACGGCCTCACTGAACTGGGCAAAAAAGGACATCTGGTTGCGATGATCCTGGCAGAACAGGACGTGCAGCGTCACAACAGCACCCTGACTCGTTTGATCAAGGAAGGTGGCGCGCAGGAAGCTGCGGTATTCGGTGGTAAAGGACAACTGCTGGCGTATGCCAACGGCAGTAACAATAAACCGACTGAGTTGCCAACTGCAGAAATGCTGGGCCAGGCATGGACGAATGATGGCTACAGCATGGTCGAAGTGTTACCCGACGATCAGCTGGCTTTGCGCGTATTGATACCGGTGAAATCCGCGAGATGGAAGGAGGATCGCAGGACACTCCAGTTTGTGCAACCCGTACCCAAACAGATAGCCGCCGATGCCGAGACTGTGCAGGCGGTGTACCGCGATTATCAGGAACTGTCGCTATCCCGGCTCGGGCTGAAAAGGTTATATGGCGTCACGCTCACCTTGTCTCTGCTGATCGTGCTGTTGAGTGTCAGCTCCGTGGCCTTTTATCTGAGCGAGCAACTCAGCGCACCGCTGGCTGCGTTGGCGGAAGGAACACTGGCCGTGGCGAAAGGCGATTTCAGCGGCAACTATCCGGTTCTGAGTCGCGATGAACTGGGTGCACTGACCGGACTGTTCAACCAGATGACGACCTACCTTGCCGACGCGAAGCGTACCGGGGAACAGCAGCAACTGCAGGTGGAAAACGCCAAGGTCTATCTGGAAAGTGTGCTGGCGCACCTTTCGTCCGGAGTGCTGGTGGTGGACGAACAACACCGCTTGCGCTCCTCCAATCCCAGTGCCAACCAGATACTGGGATTGCCGCTGCAGGAAATGGCGGGCAAGACCCTGCTGGAGATCGCTACGGAGCACGCGCTGTTGCGCACGTTCATGGAATCAGTGATGCAAGGCTTCGGTGAAGAGTCTCCGCACGAATGGCAACGGCAAATTGAGCGAATGAGCAAGAGTGGAGAACAGATGCTGTTAATGCGCGGCACGCAGCTTTCAACCACAGAGGACAGCGGCTATGTCGTGGTGTTCGACGACATCACACATCTGCTGCAGGCGGAACGCCAGGCTGCCTGGGGCGAAGTAGCGCGCCGCCTGGCCCACGAAATCAAAAACCCGCTCACACCGATACAACTGTCGGCGGAACGACTGCAGCACAAATTGCTTTCCAAGCTGGACGAACAGGATTCGCAATTGCTGCAACGTGCTACCCAGACTATCGTCAGCCAGGTTGCGGCAATGAAGAACATGGTTACGGAATTTGCCAACTACGCACGCGCCCCTGCGACGCGACTGCTGCCGCTGGACATGCACCAGTTGCTGAGCGAAGTAATGGGTTTGTACGAAGCAAACAGCAACCCGATCACGCTGCGGCTTGATGCACAGCGCACATGGCTAAACGGCGACGCAACGCGCTTGCGTCAGGTGATCCACAATCTGCTGCAGAACGCCCATGACGCTTTGCAACAGACAAATAATCCGCAGATTATTCTCGCCACGGAAAATACTGCTGAGGGTGCGTTGAAATTGACGGTAAGCGACAACGGCAGCGGCATTCCGGAACAATTATTGGGGCGCTTGTTTGAACCGTACATGACAACCAAGCAACGGGGAACCGGTCTGGGACTGGCTATTGTTAAAAAGATTGTGGAAGAGCACGGCGGCAAGATAACTATTGAAAGCAGAGTGTCGAGCGGAACATGCGTATGCGTGGTTCTTCCTCTGGCAGCGACGGAAGTTGAGGTGATGTGATGGCGACAAAAGATATTCTGGTGGTAGACGATGAGGTGGGCATCCGCGAATTGCTCTCTGAAATTTTGTTCGACGAAGGCTATCGGGTGCATCTGGCAGAAAATGCGGCACAGGCGCGCAGTTTCCGCGAGCACCGCACACCCGACCTCGTGCTGTTGGATATCTGGATGCCGGATATGGACGGTCTTACCCTGCTCAAGGAATGGGTTGAACAGGGACAACTGACCATGCCGGTGGTGATGATGTCGGGACACGGCACAATTGAGACCGCAATGGAGGCGATGCGTATAGGCGCGACAGATTTCCTGGAAAAACCCATCGCGTTACAAAAACTGTTAGCTGCGGTTGCCAAGGCAATCCAGCACGGTGTGTCGTCACGCGCAAAGAAGACCGTAACAGAACAATCGCCGGTTGAGGTCGAGAGCAAAAACAGCGTGCAAATATCCCTGCAGCTGGACATGCCGCTACGCGAGGCGCGCGAGCATTTCGACTGTATGTATTTCAACTACCAGATGGAGAAGGAAGGCGGGAATATTGCGCGCATCGCCGAAAAGATCGGAATCGAGCGAACCCATCTTTACCGAAAACTTAAGCAACTGGGGATAAAACCCCTCAAAAGGAGTTCGGAAGACAATCAGTAACAAGTCCGGCATTCAGTTAGGGGTTTGCCCTTATTGCTCAAGGGCAAGCCGTTAAGGCATAATCGACCTCTTTCCTCAGCAATTAAATACATCAATGATCCCCCAGGGACGTTTTCAGGAGGCAGTAAAATGGCTGCGGCACGCAATGTAACCCCCCCGAAATTCAATGACATTACCGGCGCGATTCGCATGCTGGCGGTGGACGCCGTACAAAAGGCCAACTCCGGACACCCCGGCGCACCGATGGGCATGGCAGAAATTGCCGAGGTGCTGTGGAACCATCACCTGCGCCACAATCCGGCCAATCCGAAATGGGCAGACCGCGATCGCTTCATGATGTCAAATGGCCACGGCTCCATGCTGGTTTACGCACTATTGCATTTGTCTGGCTATGACCTGCCGATGGACGAGCTGAAGCGTTTCCGTCAAATGAACTCCAAGACTCCCGGCCACCCCGAATACGGTTACACACCGGGTGTGGAAACGACTGGCGGCCCGCTCGGTCAGGGCATAACCAACGCCGTGGGTATGGCGATGGCAGAAAAGCTGCTGGCTGTGGAATTTAACAAACCCGGTCACGAGATTGTCAACCATCACACCTATGTGTTCATGGGCGACGGTTGCATGATGGAAGGCATCTCGCATGAAGCCTGTGCTTTGGCCGGAACCTGGGGCCTGGGCAAGCTGATCGCTTTCTGGGACGATAACGATATCTCCATCGACGGTCATGTAAGCGGTTGGTTTACCGACAATACACCCAAGCGTTTTGAGGCATACGGCTGGCACGTTATCGCCGACGTGCAAGGTCACGATAGTGCAGCGATCAATGAAGCAATCAATGCTGCCAAGGCAGTTACCGACAAACCCACTTTGATCTGCTGCAAGACCATCATTGGCGCCGGTTCTCCGCACAAAGAAGGCACGCATGACGTCCACGGCGCGGCGCTGGGCGATGCCGAAGTGGCCGCAACACGTGAGCACATCGGTTGGAAATATCCCCCGTTCGAGATCCCTGCCCATGTATATGAAGCCTGGGACGCGCGCACCAAGGGCGAAGGTCTGGAAAAACTGTGGAACAACAAGTTCGCCGAATACAAAAAAGCGTTCCCGAAAGAAGCAGCAGAATTCTTGCGGCGTACCAAGGGTGACCTCCCTTCCAACTGGGCGGAACACGCAGCCAAGGCTATCGCTCTGGTCAATGAAAAAGCCGAAACCATTGCCACGCGCAAGGCTTCGCAAAATTCAATCAACGCCCTGGTACCTGTATTGCCCGAATTTCTGGGTGGATCCGCCGACTTGACCGGTTCCAACCTGACTAACTGGACTGGTGCACGTCACGTGTCCGGCAAGACTCCCGGTAACTACATCAGCTACGGCGTGCGCGAATTCGGCATGTCACACATCATGAACGGCATGGCATTGCACGGTGGCCTGCTGCCTTTCGGCGGCACCTTCCTGATGTTCTCTGAATATGCCCGCAATGCCTTGCGCATGTCGGCATTGATGAAACAGCGCGTGATCTTTGTTTTCACCCACGACTCTATTGGTCTGGGCGAAGACGGCCCGACACACCAACCGGTGGAACAAGCCACCACGCTGCGCTTTATTCCCAACATGGATACATGGCGTCCCTGCGACACAGTCGAGTCCATGGTGTCCTGGGTTTGTGCGGTTGAGCGCCATACCGGTCCCAGCTCGCTGATTTTCAGCCGTCAGAATCTGGCCTTTCAGAAACGCGATGCGAAGCAGATCGAGAACATTCGCAAGGGTGGCTATATCCTGTCCGAAGCCGAAGGCGGCAAGCCGCAGGCAGTCATCATCGCCACCGGTTCCGAAGTCGATCTGGCCATGAAGGCGCAGGCTACCCTGGCAACCGAAGGCATCAAGGTGCGCGTGGTGTCGATGCCCTCGACCAACGTGTTCGATCGCCAGGATCATTCTTATAAAGACAGCGTATTGCCCAAGGGCATCAAGCGCGTTGCAGTAGAAGCAGGTGTAACAGGACTTTGGTACAAATATGTCGGGTTGGAAGGAGCAGTGCTCGGAATGGATTGTTTTGGGGAATCCGCGCCTGCACCGGAGTTATTCAAACACTTCGGATTCACCGTGGACAATGTCGTCAAGACAGTCAAGGGGATTCTGTAGCGGATATTGACGACAATGCGGCTAAGACAAACATGAGCAAAACGAGTGTTAAGGGGTGGAACCCCGGTCGAAGCCACAACGTTGTGAAGACCGTCAAGAGTGTGCTGTAACTCTTCAAATTTTTAAATTAGCGAACTGGAGAAAACATGACTATCAAAATCGGCATCAACGGATTCGGTCGTATCGGACGCATGGTATTCCGTGCAGTGGCCAAAGATTTTCCTGAACTGGAAGTCGTCGCCATCAACGATTTGCTGGAGCCGGATTATCTGGCTTACATGCTGAAGTACGACTCAGTACACGGCCGCTTCAAGGGCGATGTCTCTGTTAGTGGTCACAATCTGCTGGTGAGCGGCAAAACCATTCGCCTGACCGCCGAAAAAGATCCGGCCAACCTGAAATGGAAAGAAGTAGGCGCCGACATCGTGATCGAATGTACCGGCTTCTTCCTGACCAAGGAAACCTGCCAGAAGCACATCGACGCGGGCGCAAAGAAAGTGGTTCAGTCTGCACCATCCAAGGACGACACGCCGATGTTCGTCTATGGCGTTAACCACACAAAATATGCTGGTGAAACCATCCTTTCCGGCGCGTCCTGCACCACCAACTGTTTGGCGCCCGTCGCCAAGGTGTTGCACGACAACTGGGGTATCAAGCGCGGCCTGATGACGACCGTGCACGC